>QHTB01000175.1:19988-46975 GCA_003220615.1 Candidatus Rokuibacteriota bacterium | reverse complement strand
CACTTCACTCGTCCGGTTGCCATGATTGAACCTTTCCTCCGGGGCGCTGCCCCGTCGTCGCTTCCGCCGTGATGGCGGAGTATCCGCCGGCCATCGGCGGACAAACAAAAACGCCGCGCGAACTGGATCTCGCACGGCGTGTATTTCGAATCTCGAAACACTGTACCGATGATGGCCAGAACGAGATAAGAATGCCAGAGTCCGGTCGGGCCGTCAACAGCATTCCTTCTCGCCGGCAGCCCGACCGTGCCACCATGGTTCGTACGTGGCTTTCCCTCTCCACGGCGGTGACCCCCGCAGGAGCTCGACCGAAACCACCCCCCTGCTGACCGAGGGGCTGGGCCGCGCGCTGAAGTTCGGCGGCCAGAGTGCCTTCTACGCGGAGCTGCGGCGACGGGTCGACGAGTACTTCAGGACCAGCGGCCGGCGGCAACGCGACTGCTGGCAAATGTACCTGAAGACGACGATTCTGGTGGCCTGCCTCATCGCCTCCTATGTGTTGCTGGTCGTCGTCGCCCAGACCTGGTTCCAGGCCCTGGGGCTGGCCATCGTGGTCGGGTTGTCGGCGGCCGGCATCGGATTCAACACGCAGCACGACGGCGGGCATCAGGCGTACTCGAACCACGTCTGGATCAACAAGCTGATGGCGATGACCATGGATCTGCTCGGTGGCAGCTCCTACCTCTGGCACTGGAAGCACGCCGTGTTCCATCATTCCTACGTCAACATCGCGGGCCACGACACGGACATCGACCTCGGCATGGTCGCCCGGCTGGCGCCGCATCAAAAGCGGCGCGTGTTCCACCGCTGGCAACACCTCTACCTGTGGCCGCTGTACGGATTGCTGGCCATCAAATGGCAGCTGCTCGACGATTTTCGCAAGCTCCTCACCGGCCGGATCGGCGCCCATCGAGTGCCTCGCCCCAAGAACTGGGACCTGGTCGTGCTCCTCGGCGGTAAAGCATTCTTCCTCACCGCGGCCTTCGGCATTCCGCTGCTGTTCCACTCGCCGGACGTCGTGCTCGTCTACTATCTGGTGGCCGCGCTCGTGCTCGGGACCGTGTTGAGCGTCGTGTTCCAGCTCGCCCACTGCGTGGAGGAAGCGTCGTTCCCACTGCCGGGCAAGGTCAGTGGGCGCGTCGACAACGCGTGGGCGGTCCATCAGGCCGAGACGACCGTGGACTTCGCCCGCTGCAGCCGGGTCGCCGCGTGGTTTCTCGGCGGATTGAACTTTCAGATCGAGCATCACCTGTTCCCGCGGATCAGCCACGTCAACTACCCGGCAATCTCGAGGGTGGTGGAAGAGACCTGTCGAGACTTCGGCGTCAGGTACACGCGGTACACGTCGTTCCGAGCCGGAATGGCCTCGCACTTCCGCTGGTTGCGACGGATGGGAAGGTAGCTCGCACTCCACGCCGCCGTCATGCGACGGGAATGTCCAGCAGGTGGCGCCGACTTCGTGTACAGTGTTCGGGCTGGAGTACCGCCGCTGTTCCCTGCTAGCCGGCGGCGCGGCCAGGACGTGTCCCCCCGATTGTGGTCACCCAGTCCGGCTTCGAGAGGAGCCGCCCGTTCCAGGAATGGAGAGCGTCTGGATGGATGTCGTCGCCATTTCCGCCGAGAAGGGATGGCGCTGGCGCATCGTCGGCCACGCCGGTGAGGTAGTGGAGCAGTCGCGTGAGATCTTCGCGACGATCGCGGCGGCGTTGGTGTCCGGCGCCGGGCGCCGCCAGGCCATCGACGTCGCGCCGCCCACGGTCGCTCGAGGTTGGAAGCGGTGGATGCCTCGCCGCGAACGGTTGTCGGCCTGATGGTCGTCGCCACCAAGATCGTCGTCGTCGACAATCAGATCGAGCCGGCCCTCAAGGCGCTGAAAAAGCAGATGCAGAAGGACGGCCTGTTCCAGGAGATGAAGCGGCGCGTGGCCTACGACAAGCCGTCGGTCAAGCGGAAGCGAAAGCAGGCCGCCGCCCGCAAGAAGCGACGCAAGGCGATGCGGCGGGCCGAAGGCGACCATGACTAGCACGTCGACGAAGGTCATTCGGATGGCCGACTATGGCCGTCGGATGCGCAAGAGCGTCCACGCACAGGTCGTGCACGACCGGATCGCCCAGGCGTTGAAGGGTTCCCAGCGCGTGTGCCTCGACTTCGCCGACGTCGAGTCGATCGGCGCCACGTTCCTCGATCGAAGCCTCGGCGCGCTCGTCGCGTGGCACGGCGCCACGATCCTTCAATTGCTGGAGTTCGAGCACTGCAGTCGAAGTGTCGCGCTGAGCATCGGCAAAGTGCTGCCCCGCACCGGTCCGGTTCGCGGGCTCGTCGACGTGGGCGCCGCGCCCGGGGGCCTGAGCCTCGCCCAGAGCGATTCCACCGCGCCGGAAGCGGACCGCAAGCTGGCGGCGCGCCGGAAGCCGGCCCCCAGGAAGATCTAGCGATCGTCGCTACTTGAGCTTTTCGAGTTCCGCCAGCAGATCGTCGTTGGCGATCAGCTCCCGGGGATTGTCCAGGACCTTCACGTAACGCACGACACCGTTCTTGTCGATGATCAGGTACGCCCGCTTGGCGTAGCGGTAGAGGCGGCTGTTGGGGTCGGTGTCGAGGATTCCGTAGGCGTCGAGCGTCTTCCGCCCGAGGTCACTGACGAGCGGGAAGGTGACGCCCAGCTTCTCGCTCCACGCGCTGCTGGCCATCGGGAAGTCCGTGCTGATGCCCACGACCTGGGCCTGGCGGCTTTCGAACTTGGCGAGGTCAAGCTGGAAAGCCGCGACCTCCCGCGTTCAGGTCGGCGTGAAGGCCCCGATGAATCCGAACAGCACGACGTTGCTCTTGCCCTGGAACTGGCTCAACGAGAACTTCTCCGCCGTCGTCGCGGGCAGGGTGAAATCCGGAGCCTTGTCCCCCACCTGGAGGGCGGCCGCGGGGGCGGCGACGCTGATCACGACGAGCGCGGCGATCAGGAGCGCCGCGACGAGGCTTCTCCGCCACATGGTCGAACCTCCTTCAGGGTACCGGGCGGTCATCGCTTCACGAACGATTGCACGAGGTCGATGGCCTCCTTGCCGTCCCACTCCCGGGGGCCGATCGCCCGTCCGACCAGCGTGCCCTGGCGGTCGACGATCACCGTGACCGGAATCCAGCGGATACCGTGCTCGCGGGCGATCGCCATCTTGGGATCGAGCAGGGTGGGCAGGCGGTGGCCGTGCTTGTCCATGTATGGCTTGACGTCCTTCTCGCCGCGGCCGTCGAGGGCGACGAAGTACACGAGCAGGTCGTCGGGAAAGCGGCCGTGCAAGTTCTCGAGGCTCTTGAGCTCGGACGTGCAGGTGGTGCACCACGTGGCGCCGAAGCTCAGGACGGTGACCTTGCCGCTGAATGCGGTCGAGTTGACGCGCCGCCCGGAGAGGTCGGGAAGGGTGAACGACGGCGCGGGCGTGCGCTCGGGGATGAAGAAGATCGGCGAGTCCTGCGCGGCGCAGAACGGCGCGATCAGCGTCAGGAGGCACGCGAGGACAACCACGGCTCGCCCCATCATGGAACGCGCGAAGTCTGCAAGAAGAGGGGGTGGGTGTCAAGCGCCCAGCCCGACGCGAGCGCGACGGTCGAGTACGAGGATGAAGGGGATTTGACACTTGCGCCCGCCGGTCCGTCGGCGCACATTTGGCGGCCAGGAGGGACGCCGTGAGAGCCATCGTCTTCAGGGAGCTCGGTGGTCCGGAGGTGTTGTCGATCGCCGATGTGCCCAGGCTCGATGTGCGGCCGGGGACGGTACTCGTCAAGAACCACGCGATCGGTGTGAACTTTGCGGACACGCGCTTCCGTCAGGGCACGTACGCCGTGCAGCCCAGGCTCCCGGACACGCCGGGGCTCGAGGCCGCGGGCGTGATCGAGGCGGTGGGCGAGGGCGTGACGAATCTCCAGCCGGGTGCCCGGGTGGCCGTGTTCGCCAGCAAGACGTATGCGGACTACTGCCTCGCCCCGGCTGGGATGGTCATCCCGCTTCCGGACTCCGTGAGCTTCACCCACGGCGCCGCGTTCCCGATCCAGGTCCTGACCGCGTATCACCTGCTTCACACGGCCGGCTCGACGGGGCCGGGGACGAGCGTGCTCGTCCATTCGGCGGCCGGCGGGGTGGGACTCGTGGCGGTGCAGCTCGCCAAGGTCGCCGGCGCCCGCGTCTTCGGGACGGTATCGAGCGCCGCGAAGGCCGGCCTGGTGAAGGAGTGCGGCGCCGACGCGATCATCAACTCCACGACGGACAAGTTCGCCGACGAGGTGCTGCGGCTGACCGACGGCCGCGGCGCCGACCTCATCCTGGACGCGGTGGGGAAGCCCACGTTCGAGGAGGATCTGCGCTGCCTGGCGCCCTTCGGGCATCTCATTCTCTACGGGCGCGCCGGAGGATCTCCCGATCCGCTCAACGTCTCCACGCTGTCCGCGAAGTCGCAGAAGGTGAGCGGGTTCATGTTGCCCGCGGTCACGCGCGGCTTGCCGGACAAGACGCGCGAGAGCGCCGCGCTCTGCTTCGGCCTGATGCGCGATGGCCGGCTCAAGCTCCACATCGGCCGGACGTTCCCGCTGGCCGAGGCCGCCGAGGCGCATCGCTACATCGAATCGCGCCAATCGACGGGCAAGTTGCTGCTGCTGCCGTGATGCTCGCGAAGAGGCATCGAGCGGCCAACCGGTTGTTCGTGACTTCACCTGGAATCGGCCGGACGAATCTGGCGGAGGACACTCGATGAGCAAGCCTTGGACGCGTCGACAGGTGCTGGCCCAGATGGGGATCGCGGCGGCCGCCGTCCACACCCTCGATCCGCACGAGCTCTGTTGCGCCACGCCGGCGTGGGCCCAGACGGCCGACAAGGAGCTCTTCGAGCTCCAGAAGGTCGGCGACGGCGTCTACGCGGCGATCGCGGCGCCGAGATACAAGACCAACTGCAATGCCGCCGTGATCGTGACGAACGACGGGGTCGTGGTGGTCGACTCCCACTCGAAGCCCTCGGCGGCCCGGGCTCTCTACAAGGAGATCCAGGGGATCACGAACAAGCCGGTACGCAAGCTCGTCAACACCCATTTCCATTTCGATCACTGGCAGGGCAACCAGATCTACGCGGAAGGCAATCCGGGCCTCGAAGTCGTCGCCACCCAGCGCACGCGGGAGAACCTGACCCGTCCGGACGCGGGCCTGGGCGGGATTCCCTTCGTCGAGAAGCAGGTCACCACGCTGCTCCCGGCCGAGATCCAGAAGCTGAAGGACGATGTCATGCGCGCCAGCAATCCGGAGATGAAGGCCCGCCTCGAGTCGAACCTCCAGCAGGCCGAGGCGTACTTCCAGGAGCTCAAGAGCTTCAAGCCGACGCTGCCGACGCGAACGGTGTCCTCGACGACCACGCTCCAGGAGGGCGGACGTGAGATCCAGCTCCACGTGTTCGGCCGGGGGCACACGGACGGCGACCTCTTCATCTATCTCCCGAAGGAGAAGATCGTCGCGACCGGAGACGCGTTGATCGACTGGATGCCGTTCATGAACGACGGATATCCAGAAGACTGGGTGCAGACGCTGAGCGCCCTCGAGAACCTCGATTTCGCGCAGATCATCCCGGGTCACGGAACCGTGCTGCCCAAGAGCAACCTGGCCTTCTTCCGCGGCTACATGGCGGACCTGATCGCCGCCGTGAGGAAGGCGGCCGGCGAGGGCGCCAGCCTCGAGGAGATGCAGAAGAAGATCAGTGACGATCTCGCCCCGAAGTACGAGAAGGGGATGTCAAAGTATCCGATCGGCCAGTATCGGGACCGCGTCGGTGTGAACGTGGAGATGGTCCTGAAGAAGGTGGTCAAGAAAGCGTAGGCGCGCGCGACGTCAGTCCGCCAGCAGGCCTGACGCGCGTTACTCGGGGAGCGGTACGCAGGCGGATGGTGGAATGGTCAGCCTGACCGCCTCGCCGGCCCGGAGGCGGAGCACCGGCGCGGCCGCCACGCGCAGGACGACGTCGCTGTCCGCGAGCTCGACCTGGTAGTCCACCGCGTCGCCGAGGTAGCTCACGCGCCGGACCCGCCCGCTCACGACGTTGTCACCGGCGTGGCCCTCAGTCGAGGTTGCGAACGCGATCTCGTGCGGCCGGATCGAGACCGACACCCGCGCCCCCGGGGTGAGGTCGGCGCTGGCCACGCGCAGACGCAGGGCGCCGCGCGTGACCGCGTCGGGCGTTGCCGCCACCGCATCCACCAGGTTCGTCCGCCCGATGAAATCGGCCACGAAGCGTGTGCGCGGCTGCTGAAAGATCTCCTCGGCCGAGCCGACCTGCGCAACGCGCCCGCGGTCGAGGACGGCGATGCGGTCGGAGATCACCATGGCCTCGGCCTGGTCGTGGGTGACGTAGAGCGTGGTGATGCCGAACGTCTCGTGCAGGCGCCGGATCTCGAAGCGCATCTCCTCGCGCAGGTTGGCGTCCAGGTTGGAGAGCGGTTCGTCGAGGAGCAGGATCTCCGGCTCGACGACGAGGGCGCGCGCCACCGCCACCCGCTGTTGCTGGCCACCCGAGAGCTGGGACGGATAGCGCGCCTGGAAGCCGTCGAGCTGGACGACGCGTAGCATCTCGCTCACGCGGCGATCGCGGTCCGTACGCGTCATTCCACGCTTGAACCGAAGTCCATAGCCGACGTTCTGGGCCACCGTGAGGTGCGGCCACAGCGCGTAGCTCTGGAAAATCATCGCCATGCGCCGTCGCTCCGGCGGCACGACCGCCGTCGCCGACGACAGGCAGCGCTCGCCGACCCAGATCTCCCCCGCCTCGGGGGTGAGAAAGCCCGCGACCAGGCGGAGCGTGGTGGTCTTGCCGCAGCCCGACGGGCCGAGCAGCGCCACCAGCTCTCGCGGCTTCACCTCCAGCAGGAGGTTGTCCACGGCGGCGACGCCGCCGTACCGCTTGGTGAGCCCGCGCAGCGTCACTCCGGGCATGGCGCGCTCGTCAGTCCTTGGCGCCCAGGAAGTCCCGCCCGAGCGCGGTCTGCATCAGCAGCACGATGCCGAACGTCATCGCCAGCATGAAGAGACCAAGGACGGAGATGGCGGCGAACTGACCTTCTTCCTTCAGGTCGAAGATCACGACGGAGATGACCTTGGTGGCCGGTGTGAACAGGATGATCGACGCGGACAGCTCTCGGATGACGCCGATGAAGACGAAGCACCACGTGGCGATGATCCCGCTTCGAGCGAGCGGCGCGGTGATCTCGCGCAGCACGCGCAGGCGGCCGGCGCCGAGGATGCGCCCGGCTTCTTCTAACTCGGGGTGAACGCCCTTGAACGTGGTGTCGGCCTGGGCGTAGCCCACCGGCAGCTCTTTCGTCAGGTAGGCGACGAACAGGATGGCGAGCGTGCCGTAGAGCACCAGGGGCGGGCGTGTGTAGGCGATGAAGAGGCCGACGGCCAGCACCACGCCGGGAATGACCACGGGCGCGACGGCGAGAAAGCCGAGAGCCTGATGGCCGGGCACGAGCCGTCGGTTCGTCACATAGGCGAGGAGCGCGGCCATGACCGCGCCGACGGTCGCCGTCACGATGCCGAGCTCGAGCGTGTTGATGATGGCGTCGCGCGTCGCGCTGTACTCGAAGAACGTGAAGGTGAAGTTGGCCAGCGTGAGGTTGTCCCACGAGAGCGGCTGGGCCCACGCCTTCGCGAACGCCGCCTTGGCGAGGATCGCGTAGGGGAGGACGATCGTGCACGCCAGCACCGCGAAGACGCCGGCCAGCGCCGCCCAGCGCCAGCGTCCGAGAGGAATCGGGCGCCGCGCTCCGGTCTTGCCACCCACGCCGGCGTAGCCACGCCGGCCGAGCAGGCGCTTCTGGAGCTGGAGGAGCAGGGCCGTCGCCAGCAGGAGCGGAATCGAGAACGCGGCGGCTTGCTCGACTTTCGGAGGGTACTGGAAGAACGTCCAGATCTGCGTCGTGATCGTGTGGAAGCCGGCCGGCAGCGCGAGGATGGCCGGCGAGCCGAAGAGCGCCAGCGCCTGGAGCACGGCGAGGATGAAGCCGCTGATGATCGCCGGGAGCGCCAGCGGTAACGTGATCGTCAGCGCCACGCGCAGGCGGCTCGCCCCGAGGATCGCGCCCGCCTCCTCCAGGTCGGAGGCGATCAGCTCCAGCGTGTTGACGATCATGATGTAGACGTAGGGGAACGAGTAGAGCGTGACCACGAAGACGAGCCCGGACATCGTGAAGATGTTCATCAGCGGCTCGTCGCTGCCCGTCAACCCCCGGTAGACCTTGTTGAGGAGGCCGGCGTTGGGGCCGGCCAGCATCACCCACGCGAAGGCGCCGAGGAACGGCGGCGTCACGAACGACGCCATGATGAGCGCGCGGATGGTGCGCTTGCCGGGAAGATCGGTCCGTCCGGTGAGCCACGCCATCGGCACCCCGACGGCGAGCGAGGCCGCGCCGACCCAGAACGCGAGCACGATCGTGTTCCAGAGCGCCTTCTGGAGATGGGGATCGCCGAAGACCTGGACGTAGTTGGCGAACGTCGTGCCCTGCTCGCTGCTCACGCTGACCCAGGCGAGCCAGCCGAGCGGCAGGATCATGAGCAGAACGAGCGTGACCGCCGTCGTGATCCACACGGGGACCGAGCGGTCGAACGTACTCTTGACGACCGAGCTACGCACCGAAGAGCTCCACGAAGCGCTTCTTGACGTCTTCGGTGCGCCGGTCGATCTCGTCGGGATCGACGACGAGGACCTTCAGCTCCGAGAGCTTGGGACGATCGGCCGGGTAGGTGACGTCCGGATGAGCGACGTAGAGTCCCTCGCCGTCGGCCAGGAGCTGCTGGATCTCGCGGGTGAAGATGAAGTCGGTGAAGAGCCGCGCTGCGCTGGGATGGGGCGCGAAGCTCATGATGGCCGTGGGCGAAAAGATCAGCGGGACGCCGTCACGCGGGTACGCGGCCGCGAGCGTGGTGCCCGGCCTGCGGCGCTCGGTGTAGAGCAGGCCGTAATCGGCGCCGTTGACGCCGGCCGCGCGCTCTCCCGAGAGCACGGTGCGCACGGTGCGTCCGGGATCGTGGATGGACTGCACGAGCATGACACGGTTCTTCGCGAGCTGAGCCCAGAAGTCCCAGCCGTAGAGCTTCTCGAGCGCGATGATCTGGGTCACGACGGAGCCGGCGTAACCCGGATGCGACATCACGAGACGGTTCTTCCATTTGGGTTCGAGCAGGTCTTTCCAGGTGTGCGGCACGTCGGCGCCGGCGACGTGCCTGGTGTTGTAGGGCACGACGATCGGAAACGCCCGCCAGCCCCACGCGTAGCCGTCGGGATCGCGAAAGCCGTCGGCGAAGCGTTCGGCGCCGGCCGGCGTGTAGCGCGCGAGCAGGTTCTTGCGCCGGAGCAGGACGTAGTGGCCGGTGTCCGAGGTGTTGACGACGTCGGCGTTCTTGATTCCGGCGGCCAGCTCCTGCATCACCCGTTGCAGGATCCGCTCGGATCCCGAGCGATGGGCCTCGACCTTGACCCCGTAGGTCTGCTCGAACCGCGTCGCGAGCCGCTGGGCCGAGTCGAGCGCCAGCGCCGTGTGCCAGACCACCTTGCCTTCGCGCCGCGCCTCGGCCACCCGCGCGTCTTGCGCCGATGCCCCGCCGGCCGCCACCACCAGGGCGAGCAGGACGAGCGGCGCGAGGCGCTTACGCGCCGAAGAACTCGACGAAGCGCTTCTTGATCTCTTCATTGCGCTTCTCCAGCTCCTCTGGATCGACGGCGAGCAGCTTGAGGTCCGTCATCTTCGGCTTGTCGGTCGGATACTTCACCTCGGGATGGCCGGTGTAGAGGCCCTCGCTGTCGGCCATGACCTGCTGGATCTCCCGGGTGAAGGTGAAGTCGGTGAAGAGCCTCGCCGCGTTCGGATGAGGCGCGGCGGCCATGATGGCCGTCGGCGAGACGACGAGCGGCACGCCCTCCTTCGGATACACGATTTCGATGGGCGAGCCCTTCTTCTTGAGCTGGTAGGCGCTGTACTCGCCACCGTTGGCCGCGACGGGACGCTCGCCGGACGCGACGACGGTCAATGGGTCCGCCGCCGACTGGGTGAGCATCACCTTGTTCTGGGCGAGCTGCTTGAAATAGTCCCAGCCGAAGAGATGCACGAGCGCGAGCACGTGGGTGGAGATGACGCCGCTGTAGCCGGGATGCGCGGTGACGAGCTTGCCCTTCCACTTCGGATCGAGCAGGTCCTTCCACGTCTTCGGCGCGTCGGCCGCGGTGACCGCCCTGGTGTTGTAGGTGATGACGTTCACGGTGGCGCGGAGCCCGAAGTAGTAGCCGTCCTTGTCCTTGAAGCCGGCCGGAAACTTGTCGATCCCCTGCGGCAGGTACCGGAGCAGGAGCTTCTTGTCCTTGAGGAGCACGAAGTGGCCGGCGTCCGAGGTGTGGACGACGTCGGCGTTCTTGATCCCCGCCTGCATTTCCTGCAGGACCTTCTGGAGGATCCGCTGGGAGCCGGTCCGGTTGACGTCGACGCGGATGCCGGGATACGCCGCCTCGAACAGCTTGGCGACCTTCTCGGCGCTTGGCAGGACCAGCGAGGTGTACCAGACGATCTTGCCCTCTTTCTTCGCGGCCTCGACCAGTGCGGCGTCCTGCGCGCTCGCCACAGCCGCGGCGCCCAGGACCAGGAGCGTGGCCGCCAGTGTCCCAATCGTGCGTGTCATGCTCGATGTTCTCCCTGGAGCGATCGCATCAACGGTTCGAGCGTCCGGGCCGAGGCCAGGCGGCCCACCTCGGCGATGATCGTGTCGACCACCGCGGGGGCCAGGGCCAGGGTCGCGTTGCCGCGGAATTTCGCCGTGAGCTCGGCGGGCGTCAAGGGGAAATCGGCGCCACCGCGTGGATGGTCCTGGCGCGCCTCCAGTCGCCGGCCGTCGCGCAGCCGCACGGCGACGTGTCCGACGAACTGCCGCGGATAGTCGATCGTCTCGTCGAGATCGTAGCCGACCGTGGCGGCGACGCGGAGCACTCTCTCGTCGGCGACCGCGTCGTCGGTGAAGTCGGCGAGCCCGGCCCAGCCGCGGACGAACATCACCGCGAGCAGGTAGGGCAAGCTGAACTTCGCCGCGTAGCCGTTCGGCGGCCGGTGCTTGGCATGGAGTGGCTCCCACAACCGTGGCAGCGGCCCGGCGGCGGTGCGGCACCGGACCTCGACGATGTCCTCGGGCGTGAAGGCGTGCTCGGTCCGAAGCTTCAGCGCGCAGTCCATATATGGATGGGCGATGGAGCCGCACGGGTAGGGCTTGAAGGTGAGCCGCTCGAGCTCCCACGTCTTGCCGAGTGTTGCCATCAGGGCGTCGAGCCGCGCGGGATCGTGGCCGCCGGCGAACGCCGCGTAGAGTCCGTGCTCGCCCTCGAGGACCCGGGTGGGACCGGTGAACCCGTTGCGGGCGAGGAGGGCGGCGATCACGCCCCCGTGAGCGCCCCAGCCCGGATGCATCCGCTTCGTCCACGCGCCCTCGCTGAGGTACTCGATGATGCCGGCCGCCTGGCTGCCGCAGATTCCCAGCGCGTGGACGAGCTGATCCTCGTCGACGCCGTAGACCCGGCCGGAGGCCACCGCCGCCGCGAAGCTCGACGTGAGCGAGGTGGGATGGAAATGACGCGCGTGGAAGCGGCCGGGCACCGCGAGGCCGACGCGGCACATCACCTCGACGGCAGCGATCGTGGCTTCGAGCGCCGCGGCGCCCGAGGCACGCGTGGCCTCGGCGACGGCCAGCGCCGTCGGTACGGCGGCGCAGCCCGTGTGGACGATGGCGTCCTCGCGCGTGTCGTCGAAGTCGAGGCCGTGGGCGAGCGCGGCGTTGGCCAGCACCGCGCTCGGCGCACCGACTCTCGTGCCGCCGCCGATGATCGTGCTCTCGCTGGCGCCGCCCAGTGCTCGCGCCGTCGCGATCACCGAGCTGCCGAAATCGGTCGGCGCCGCGGCCAAGGCGCAGCCGAGGGTGTCGAGAACGAGGAGTCCCGCGCGGGCGACGACCGGCAGAGGGACGTCGTCCAGACGAAGGCCGAGGGCGAAGCGGGCCAGGCGTCGCGAGGCCGAGTGGTCGTCCACGGCTCCGCTCACTCGGGTGGCTGGCGCATGGACAGTGCGCGGATCGCGTCGAGGTCGCCCGCCCTCATGCGATCGGCCAGCGGGCCGTCGGCGCGCCAGGCCTGGCACGTGTCGATGAACCAGAGGTCGCGCTCGGCGCGCGGTAGCTCGTCCTCGTCGCGGAAGGCGGCGCCGGCGCCCTGCCGGATCGCCGGCCCCATGGCATGCACGAGCGCGGTGAGATGAGCGCAGCCGTGCTGCCGGCCGAAGCGCTCGTTCACCGCGCGCGTGAAGCCGTGCGCGACCGACACGCCCACGAGCTGCTGGAGCGGCGGCAGGGCGTCCCGGCAGATCGTGTACGGATGCGCGGTCATGTCGGGAATCGCTGCCGTGATGACGAGGCCGGGATGACGGACGCGCACGGTGAGCGACATGTCGTGGACGGCGCCGTCCTCACGGATCCCGAACCACATCGGTCGGGCCCCCGGACGCTCGTCGAGCAGACGTCCGGTCACCTCGAGCTCGTGGTCGCCGACCTGGTGCACTTCCACGCGGATGGTGCGGATCTGGATCGGTGGGCGATCGTGGCTCATCGCCCGCGCACCTCGGCGAGAATGCCCAGCATCGCGGCGTGGATGTTGCCGTTGCTGGCCACGATCGAGGGCTTGTCGAGATCGAGGGGCTTGCCCACGAGGTCGGTCACGCGGCCGCCCGCTTCCTCGATGAGAAGGCTCCCCGCGGCGACGTCCCAGGGACCGGTGGTCTGCTCCCAGTAGCCATCGAAGCGGCCGGCCGCGACCCACGCGCAGTAGAGCACGGCCGAGCCCAGGCGCCGGACCGCGCGCGAGCGGAGCGTGAAAGCGGTGAACTCGGCGAGGTTCGCGTGTGACTCGCGGATGTTGTACGGGAATCCGGTCGCGAGCAGGCTCTCGTCGAGCGTGGCCGTGTCCGACACCGCGAGCGCGACGTCGTTGACCGTCGCGCCCCGCCCGCGCTCGGCCACGAACAGCTCGTCGCGGGTGGGATCGTAGACGACGCCGAGCACGACGCGGTGATCGACCTCGAGCGCGATGGAGACCGCGTAGATCGGCAGGCCGTGGGCATAGTTCGTCGTCCCGTCCAGCGGGTCGACGATCCAACGGCGCCCGGAGCGGCCGGCCGTCGTCCCCGTCTCCTCGGCGAGGATGGCGTCGCCAGCGAACGCACGCCGCAGGCGATCCACGATCAGCGCTTCGCACTGCGCGTCCATCTCGGTCACCAGGTTGGTGGGACTACCCTTGTAGGCGATACGCCGGACGCCGTCGAGCTCGCGTGTCAGGAGATGGCCGGCGGCGCGGGCCGCGTCCACCGCGACCCGCCGTTCGGGCGAATGCATCCTGGCGAAATCTATCACACGCTCGCTTGACAACCAACCAACGCTCCCCGAGCATGACGCTCATGTCGCCACTCTCGATCGTCGTCGTGGGTGCGGGCGGCGTCGGGGGATACTTCGGCGCTCGACTTGCGCTCGCCGGCGCGGCCGTCAGGTTCGTGGCGCGCGGCGCCCATCTCGCGGCGATCCGCCGTGACGGCCTGCGGGTCCGCTCGATGACCGAGGGTGAGCGCGTCGTCAAGATCGACGCCGTGGAGACGCTCTGCGGCGGTGCCCCTGCCGACGCGGTGCTCTTCTGCGTGAAGTCGTACGACACCGAGAGCGCGGCGGCGGCGCTCTCGCCCGCGATCGGTCCGGACACCGCCGTGGTGTCGCTTCAGAACGGCGTCGACAACGAGGAGAAGATCGACGCCGTGCTCGGCCGCTCCCACGCCGTCGGCGGCGCGGCCTACGTGTTCGCCGGGATCGAGGCGCCCGGTGTCATCGCGCATCGCTTCGGCGGCCGCATCGTCTTCGGCGAGCTCGACGGCCGGACGACGCCGCGCTGCGAACGGTTGCGGGACGCGCTCGGCGCCGCGTCGGTGCCCGTCGAGATCTCGTCGGACATTCGGCGCGTGCTGTGGGAGAAGTATCTCTTCATCTGCGCCCAGGCCGGCCTCACCGCGCTCACCCGGTGTCCCGTCGGCGTCGTGCGCAGCATCCCGGAGACGTGGCGAATGTTCCGGACGATCCTCGAAGAGGTCGCGGCGCTCGGGCGCGCGTCGGGCGTCGCGCTCCCGGCGAACGTCGTGGAGACGCTGGTCAAGCAGGGCGAAGCGCTGCCGCCGGCGCTGATGGCCTCGCTCGGCAACGACCTGATGCAGGGCCGCCGGCTCGAGCTGGAGGCGTTGCACGGCCACGCTGTCCGGCTCGGCGAGCGACTCGGGATCGCCACACCCGCGGTGTCTGCCGTGTACGCGGCCCTCAAGCCGCACGTCGACGGCCGCCCCCACGCCTCCCACGCCTAGCGTGGCCGCGGCCGGGCTCGGGCCGGCCGCCCGTGCTCTGAGCCGATACCTCTCGCGCTATCGCGCGCGCTATGCGCGTGGCATCGCCTGCCTGCTCACCGCGACGGCATCGAGCCTCGCCATCCCGTGGACGGTCCAGCGCGCCATCGAGGCGCTCGAAGCCGATACGGCACGAGCCGCGATCGGACGCTACGTCGGGCTGGTGCTGCTGCTCGCCGCTACCAACGGGATCGCGCGGCTCGGCTCGAGGTTTTCCATCATGGGCGGCGCTCAGCGGATCGAGCACGATCTGAGGAACGACCTCTACGCGGCGCTCCAGCGCTTTCCGCCCGCGGAGATCGCCCGCCGGACGACCGGCGACCTCATGACGCGCGCCACCAGCGATGCCAGCGCCGTGCGGAGCCTCGTCGGCTTCGGCGCGGTCAGCTTCATCGGCACCATCGCGGCCTTCGTCGGCGCGCTCACCGCGATGGTGAGCGTCGATCCGTGGCTGACGCTGTGGGCGATGGCGCCGTATCCCATCCTGATCGTGGTCGCCAAGCGGGCCAACGCCAGGATCCACGCCCAGACCGACGCGGCCCAGCACCAGCTCGGCGTGCTGTCGAGCACGGTCCAGGAGCATCTGGCCGGCATGTCCGTCGTTCGCGCCTACACGATGGAGGAGCACGCCGCGCGCGTCTTCGACGCCGCCAACGGCGAATACCTCGGGCGCAGCCTGCGGCTGGCGCGCACGATGGCCGCCTTCGTCCCGCTGACCGGTGCGATTACCGGGGTCGGCGCGCTGATCGTGCTGTGGCTGGGCGGACGCGAGGTCATCGCCGGCCGGCTCAGCCTGGGCGCGCTGGTCGCCTTCAATGGCTACCTCGCGTACCTGGCGTGGCCGACGCTCGCGCTGGGCTGGACGCTCGCTCTGCTGCGCCGCGGGCTCACGTCGATGGCGCGAGTGCAGGAGATCATCGACGGGGCACCGCCCCGCGAGGCGACGGCCGACGGCGAGACGGCGCCGAGATCGGCGACGGCGCCACGCATCGGCTTCGAGAACCTCACGTTCGCCTACGACGACCGCGGCCCGGCGCTCCGCGACGTGACCTTCGAGATCCGGCCGGGAGAGACCGTGGCCGTCGTCGGGCCGACCGGCAGCGGGAAGTCGACGCTCGGCGCACTGCTCGCGCGCTTGTGGGAGCCGCCGCCGGGCACCGTGTTCCTCGACGGCCGTGACGTCAGGACGCTCCCGCTCCGCGCGTTGCGCGGGACGATCGGCTACGTTCCCCAGGAGGCGTTTTTGTTCTCGCGCTCTGTCTCCGACAACGTCAGTCTCGAGCGCGAAGCCCTCGACGCCGCCAGGGTGCGCGATGCGGCCGTCGCCTCCGGTGTTGCCGAGGAGATCGAGGGATTCCCCCGCGGTTGGCAGACCGTGGTCGGCGAGCGCGGGCTCACGCTCTCGGGCGGCCAGCGCCAGCGAGTGGCTCTCGCTCGCGCGCTCGCCGGTGATCCCTCGCTGATCGTCCTCGACGACGTCTTCGCCAGCGTGGATGCGGCCAAGGAGGACGAGATCCTTCGCCAGCTCAGGCCGCGGCTCGCCGGACGGACCGTGCTGCTGATGACCCATCGCCTCCACGCCGCCCAGGCGGCCGACCGCATCGTCGTGCTCGTCGACGGGCGCGTGGTTCAGCAGGGCACGCACGACGAGCTGCTCAGAGCCGACGGCGCGTACGCTCAGCTCTGGCGCATCCAGCAGCTCGAGGCGGAGATCGCCGGTGCGTGACGTCGAGCACGACGAGATCCTCGGTCGCGCCTTCGATCGACGGCTCGTCGGTCGCCTGGCCAGGATCGCCCGGCCGCACCACCGGCTGATCGCGGCCGCCGGCGTGCTCTTCCCGCTGATCGCCGCGTTCGAGCTCGTGCAGCCGTTCCTCGTGAAGATCGCGATCGACGATCACATCCTGCGCGCCGACTGGGCCGGCCTCACCGGCGTGGCGGCGCTCTTCCTGGCGGCCCTGGCCGTGCTCGCGATCCTGAGGGCAGTGGAGTCGTATCTGATGAACCTGACTGGCCAACGCGTGATGCACGACCTCCGCGCGGCCATCTTTCGCCACCTGCTGCGCCTGGACGCCGCGTTCTACGACAGGTACGCCGTCGGGCGTTTGATGACTCGCGTGCTCAACGACGTGGAGGCCGTCAACGAGGCGTTCACGAGCGGGCTCTTCGCCGTCATCGGCGACATCGTCACGCTCGTGGCCGTCGTCGGCGCGATGCTGTGGCTCGACTGGCGCCTGGCCCTCGTCACGTTCTCGCTGGTGCCGGTGCTGGCCGCCGTCGCCGCCTGGTTCCGGGTGCGGGCGCGCGACGCCTATCGCGAGGTGCGCCGGCGGCTCGCTCGCCTGAATGCGTTCCTCCAGGAGTCGATCCAGGGCATGACGGTGATCCAGCTCTTCGCTCGCGAGGCCCACGAGCACCGGGCGTTTCGCCGGCTCAACGCCGACTACCGGCGCATGCTCTTCCGCTCGACGATCTGGGAGGCGTCGCTCTATGCGTCGGTGGAGGCCCTCGGCTCCGCTGCGCTGGCCGTGCTGCTGTGGTACGGCGCGCGGCAGATCGCGGCGGAGGCGCTGACGTTCGGCACGCTGGTCGCGTTCATCCAGTACACGACCCGCTTCTTCCTGCCCATCCGAGATCTCGGCGCGAAATACACCGTGATGCAAGCGGCGATGGCCTCGGCCGAGCGCATCTTCGAGCTGCTCGACGTGGTCCCAGCGGTCCAGGCGCCGCCGGCGACATCCCGCCCGGCGCCGACCAACGCCGCCGCCGTGGAATTCAGCTCGGTGTGGTTCGCCTACGAGGACGAGCGCTGGGTCCTGCGCGACTGCCGCTTCGCGGTCCAGCGCGGTGAGCACGTGGCGATCGTCGGCGCGACTGGCGAAGGTAAGACCACCTGCGCCCGTCTGCTGAACCGCTTCTACGACGTCGCGCGCGGCCGCGTCCTCCTCGAGGGGATGGACGTCCGCGAGTGGGACCTGGCCGCACTGCGCCGCCACGTCGGCGTCATCTTCCAGGACACGGTGCTGTTCACCGGCAGCGTCGAGAGCAACCTCCAGCTCGGCCTCGACGGCCGGGTGACGCGCCCCGATCTCGATCGCGCCATCGACGCGGCTCACTGCCGGCGTCTCGTCGAGACGTTGCCGCGAGGCCTCGGCGAGGAATTGCTCGAGCGCGGCGCCAATCTCTCGCACGGCCAGCGTCAGCTCTTGGCCATCGCGCGGGCGCTCGTGTACAATCCGGCCGTTCTCGTCCTCGATGAAGCCACCTCGAGTGTGGACCCGGAATCCGAAGCGCTGATCCGCCGCGCGCTGGCGCGGCTCGTGGAGGGACGCACGACGATCACCATCGCCCACCGGCTGTCCACCGTGCAATCGGCTGACCGCATCCTCGTGTTGCACCGCGGGCGTGTCCACGAGGAAGGACGTCACGCCGATCTCCTGCGCGCGGGTGGGCTCTACGCACGGCTGTGGGAGATCTCGGCGCGCACGCAGCAGGGGTGAGCTTCGCCCGGCGCGTGTGGCGCTTCGTCCGGCGGATCCCGCGCGGACGCGTGGTGACGTACGGACAGATCGCCGAGCGGCTCGGACGGCCGCGCGGCGCGCGGGCGGTGGGACACGCGATGCGCGAGTGCCCGCACGATCTGCCCTGGCATCGCGTCGTGAACGCGGCGGGTGGCATCAGCCCGCGGGCGCGGATGAGCGGCATGATCACGCAGCGGCTGCGGCTCGAGGCCGAGGGCATCAGGCTCCGGGGCGGCCGCGTGTCGCTGACGCGGTATCGGTGGGGCGCAGGCGGTTCGCGGCAGAGCGGTTCATTGCGGAACGGCTCATGGCTTGGAGACCGACGATGAAGCTCGCGTTGCACCTGTCCTACTCGGGCCCGCGCATCGAGCTCGATCTCCCCAAAGTGCTCGAGGCCGAGCGGCTGGGATACGACTCCGTGTGGACGGCCGAGGCCTACGGCTCGGACGCGGTGACGCCGGCCGCCTGGATCGCCGCGCGGACCGAGCGTGTTGCGGTCGGCACCGCCATCATGCAGATCGCGGCGCGGACGCCGGCGATGACGGCGATGACCGCCATGACGCTCGATCAGCTCTCGGGTGGGCGCTTTCGCATGGGACTGGGCGTGTCGGGGCCTCAAGTCGTGGAAGGCTGGCACGGCGAGTCGTTCGGCAAGCCGCTCAGCCGGACGCGTGAATACGTGGCGCTCGTGCGGGCCATCCTGCGTCGCGAGAAGCCCGTGGAGTTCCGCGGCGAGTACTACCAGGTCCCGTACGCCGGCGCCGATGCCACCGGACTCGGCAAACCGCTGCGTTCGATTCTCCACGGCCGCGCCGACATCCCGATCTATCTCGCCGCGATCGGACCGAAGAACGTGGCGCTGGCCGCCGAGATCGCCGACGGCTGGATCCCGGTGTTCTTCTCGCCGCGCCGGATGGCGATGTACCGTGAGTGGCTGGATGCCGGGTTCCGCGCCGCCGGTGGCCGGGCCGCCAAGACAGGCTTCGACATCATGCCGTCGACGAGCGTGGTCGTGGGCGACGACGTGAACGCGTGCCGCACTCGGGTCAAGTCGAACGTCGCGCTCTACGTCGGCGGGATGGGCGCGCGCGGCAAGAATTTCTACAACGAGCTGGCGCGTCGCTACGGCTACGAGGACGCCGCCACGACGATCCAGGATCTTTACCTGGCCGGCAAGAAGGCGGAGGCGGAAGCTGCCGTGCCGGACGCGCTCGTCGACGAGGTGGCGCTGTGCGGTCCGCGCGAGCGCATCCGTGAGCGCCTGGCCGAGTGGAAGAGCTCGGGGATCACGACGCTGATGCTCCGTGGCGACCTGACCGCCGTTCGAACGATGGCCGAGCTGGCGCTGTAATGCGAGCCGCCTGTCGTGAGGCGAGCCGAGGAATCCGGAATCGGGAGGTCGACTGTGAAGCTTAAAGATCGCGTGGCGATCGTCACTGGTGCTGGCTCGGGGATCGGGGCGGCGTCCGCGCTGGCCCTGGCGGCCGAGGGCGCGCGCGTCGTCGTCGCCGACGTGAACGAGACCGCGGCGAAGGCCATCGTGGAGAAGATCGAACGCCAGGGCGGCCAGGGCCTCGCCCTGCACGTCGACGTGGCTCGCGCGGCGGACAACAAGGCGCTCGTCGAGCGAGCGGTGGCGACGTTCGGCCGGCTCGACGTGTTCTACGCCAATGCCGGCGTGCCGCAGTGGAAGAGCGACATCGAGGAGGTCGAGGAGCAGGTCTTCGATCGGATCTTCGCCGTCAACGTCAAGGGCGTCTGGCTGGGCGCCAGGTACGCGCTGCCGGTGATGAAGCGGCAACGCCGCGGCGTGTTCCTCATCACCGCGTCCACGTCCGCCATCAGGCCGCGACCGGGCGGCCAGACGTACGCGGCGTCCAAGGGTGCCGTCGTCACGCTGGCGAAGGCGCTGGCGCTCGAGGCCGCCCCGCATGGCGTGCGGGTCGTGGCGATCGCCCCCGTCGCCACCCACACGCCGATGCTGCCCACGTTCATGAACAAGCAGGCGGTCGACGCGGAAGGCCTCGCGCGGTACGAGGCGACGGTGCCGCTCGGCCGGCTCAATCAGCCCGAGGATATCGCGCGCACCGCGGTCTTCCTGGCGTCCGACGACGCGGCGATGATCACCGGGTCCTGTGTCGAGGTCGACGGCGGCCGGTGCATCTAGCAGGATGAAGGTCATTCCGCTCGCGGCCGAGTCCATGGGGGTTCGCTCCATGGCGACGTTCGTGGAGGTGGATGGCGTCGGCATCCTGATCGATCCCGGGGCCACGCTGGCGCCGTCGCGCTTCAACCTGCCGCCCGCCGACGAGGAGTGGGAGGAGCTCAGGCGCGCCAACGATCGCATCTCCGCCTATGCGACGCGGGCGGCCCTCGTCTTCGTGAGCCACTACCACGAGGATCACTTCCGGAGTGATCCGGCGACGTACACCGGGCGCCGGGTCTTGCTCAAGGACGCGCGCCGGATGATCCAGGGCGCTCAGGCCAAGCGCGCGCTCGAGCTTGGCGTCGCGCTGGCGCCCTGTGCTTCGATCACGAGTGCCGACGGGACCGTCCACCGGGAAGCGAACTTCACGCTCGAGGTCTCGACACCGCTGCCCCACGGCGTGGAGGGGACGACGCTCGGATCGGTGCTGGCGCTGACGGTGGTCGATCACGCCCAGCGGGAGCGCTTCGTGTTCGCGTCCGACGTGCAGGGGCCGCTGTCGTCGGTGGCCGGCGCGTATCTGATCCGCCAGCGGCCGACGCTCGTCTACCTGTCGGGGCCACCGTCGTACGTCGAGCACGAGGTCGGCGCCGGAGTCATCGATCGTGGCATCGCCAACCTGGCCGGGCTGATCGAGGCCACCGGCTGCCGCGTCATCATGGACCACCACGCGCTCCGTGATTCGCGATGGGCCGAGCGCTTCGCGCGACTCTTCGAGACCGGCCGCGTGGTGACGGCCGCCGGCTTCATCGGCCACGGCACGACCGTGCTGGAGACGCGACGCCGCGAGCTCTGGAGCCGTGCGCGGCGGCCGGCGGCGAAGGTGGGTACCGTGCCGATGAGGCCACAACGGGAGAGGAAGACCGCCAAAGGAGGGTACCGGGAGTGATGACAGAAGCGAAGACACTCGACGTCGGCGACTCCGCGCCCGATTTCACGCTGAAAACGATCGGGCTGAAGGAGGTCAGCCTCCACGACTACAAGGGTAAGAACGTCGTCCTGCTCTTTTATCCGCTCGACTGGACGCCGGGCTGAAGCACCTGCATGCCCGCCTTCGACAAGCGCATCCGCGACTTCGAGGCGGTCAATACCCAGGTGTTGGGTATCAGCACCGACAGCCCCTTCAGCCACGAGAACTGGGCGAAGTCCGTGAACATCAGCCACTATCCGCTCCTGTCCGACATCCAGCGCTCGGTCGTCAGGGATTACGGCGTCTACTGGGCCGACTGGAACGCCAACAGCCGGGCGACGTTCGTCGTGGACAAGCAGGGCAAGGTCCGGTTCGTCGAACGCTATGGCAAGGGCCAGCTCCCCGATCCCGACAAGATTCTCGCTGAGGTAAAGAAACTCGCGTAAGACACGCGGGGTGAGGCAAGCCGCTCTGATCGATCAGGTCGGAGGGGGCCGCGATGGCCCCCTCCGAGCCTCCCCATTCGCGCGATCTGCGACCGGTGTCTTCTTCTCGCGCGTCGTCAGCGCGACGCCGACGAGAACCAGTGCGCCGCCGGCGACGTCCCACCCGGTCAGCCCTTCCTTGAGGAGCGTGGTCGCCAGCACGACGCCGACGACGGGCTGGAAGTTCATGAAGACGGCCGAGCGGCTGGGCCCGACCACGCTCACGGCGCGGTACCACCACACGTGAGCGACGGCGCCGACCAGGCCCTGATAGAGGATCACCGTCCACGCCGTGACCGAGCTGAGCCGGGGCTTCGGGAAGAGCGGCGCGGTGACGATCGACGTCACGATGATGAGCAGCGTGCCCATCACGTAGGCGCCCGTCGTGGCCAGCGCGGGAGAGGTGCGCGTCAGGACCTTCTTGCCGTACAGGGTGTAGGCGCTCCAGCCGCAGAGCCCGATCAGGTTGATGAAGTCGCCCGCCCGCAACTCCTCGGGCCTGAGAGCGGCCAGGCGGCCGTCGGTGATGACGAGCAACACACCGAAGCCGGAGAGCACGACCCCGGCCCACTGGCGTCGCGCGAGCCGCTCGCCGAGGTAGAGCCACGCGCCCAGGCCGACGATCACGGGCGTGGCGGCCTGCAGGATGACGGCGTTGGACGCGGTGGTGTAGTAGATCGCGAGATAGCTCACCTGCGTGGAGCCCCAGATGCCGAAGGCGCCCAGGAGCAGGAAGTCGCGCAACGTCGCCGGCGTGAGCCCGCGCAGCGTCTCGGGGCGGGCTCGCAACAACAGGGCGATGAGGAACGTCGACGCCACCGTGCAGCGGATGGCGGCCAGCATGATCGGCGGGATGTCACGAAGCGCCAGCTTCGCCGTGACCGGGTAGCTGCCCCAGAGCATCGCCATGACGAGGAGCGCCACGTAGGCGCGCGTTTGACTGGCTCCGGGCACGTGCCTATCATAGCCGCCGCCTGATGCCCGACCACATCCTCGAATCGCGGGTGTGGCTTCCGAAGCCGCGCGTCGAGGTGTTCGCGTTCTTCGCCGATCCCGCCAACCTGGCCCGCATCACGCCGCCGTGGCTCGGCTTCCGGCTGCTGACCGAGCGTCCGGTGATGGCGCCCTATGCCGTCCTGGACTACCGGGTGAGGTGGCTGGGCCTCCCCGTGTCGTGGCGGACGATGATCCGCGAGTACGATCCGCCGGCGCGGTTCGTCGACGTGCAGGTCCGCGGGCCGTACGACCGCTGGGAGCACCGCCACCTGTTCCTCGAAGAGCGAGCGGGAACGTGGATGGAGGACCGCGTGACGTATCGTCTGCCGCTGGGGCCGCTCGGGAGACTGGTCCACGCCCTGATCGTCGAGCGTCAGCTCGCCGCCATCTGGGCGTACCGTCGGCAGCGTTTGAGCGTCCTGGTGGCGCCCGTGTCCGACGCGATTCCATGAGTCGCCGTCATTCCATGAGTCACCAATGACGAACGGTCGACGAGGTGCCGGCGCGCGCGTCGCCCCGCCGCGTGACGAGCTCGGCGCTCACATGTCCATCGCCGGCGGGCTCCATCGCGCGCTCGAGCGTGGTGCCGAGCTCGCGTGTGGCTCCGTGCAGATCTTCCTGAAGAACCAGCGCCAGTGGGCAGCCAAGCCCATGGCCGACGAGGACGTCCGTGCGTTCGCCGCCGCGCGGCGGGCCACCCGCACGGCCGCCGTCTTCGCTCACGCCAGCTACCTGATCAATCTGGGCGCGCCGGACGACGCGGCCTGGCGCCAGGCGGTGGACGTCTTCACCGACGAGCTGGAGCGCGGCGAGGCCCTCGGGCTCCGCTGTGTCGTGATCCATCCCGGCTCGCACATGGGCCGGGGCGTCGAGCTCGGTCTGGCCCGCGTGACCTCAGCGCTCGACGAGGCGACCCGGCGCACCGCCGGCTATCGGATTCGCATCGCGCTCGAGAACACGGCCGGCGCAGGCAACGCGCTGGGCCGGACGTTCGGCGAGCTCGGGGAGCTGATGCGGCGCGCGGCGCGACCGGAGCGGCTCGGCATCTGCATCGACACCTGCCACCTCTTCGCGGCCGGCTACGATCTCCGGCGCGCGACCGGATGGGAGGCGGCCGTCGAGGAGTGTTCGAAGTCCGTCGGGCTCTCGCGGGTCCTGGCCTTCCACCTGAACGACGCGCGGGCGCCCCTGGGCTCGGGCCTGGACCGGCACGAGCACATCGGCCTCGGCTTCCTGGGCCTGGGCGCGTTCCGATGCCTGCTCAACGACCGTCGCTTCGCGCGCGTCCCCAAGGTCCTCGAGACGCCCAAGGAGCCCGAGCCGGAGGCCGACCGGCGAAATCTTGCGAGGCTGCGCCGCCTGAGACGCCCGCCGCGCTCGCGAGCGCGCGCGGGACCGGCGGGACGACTCAGCGGGACGACGTGACGCCCACGCGACGGCAGAGCGCCCGCACCGGGCAGCGCGAGCAGTGCGGAGAGATCGGCGTGCACACGTTCTGACCGAAGCCCACCAGCAGATCGTTGTAGTCGATCCAGAACCGTCGCGGCAGCTTCGCCCGCAGCGCCATCTCGGTCTCCTCGGGCGAGCGCGTGCGCACGTAGCCGAGCCGGTTGGAGATGCGATGGACGTGGGTGTCCACGCAGATGCCGGGCTTGTTGTAGCCCATCGTGACGACCAGGTTGGCGGTCTTGCGGCCCACGCCGTTGAGCGTGAGCAATGCGTCGATGTCGTCGGGCACGCGCCCGCCGAAGTGCTCGAGCAGATCGCGGGCGATCCCCAGGACCACGCGGGCCTTCGTTCGGTAGAACCCGACCGGATAGATCGCGCGCTCGATCACGCGCGGGCTGAGGGTGAGCAGGTCCTTCGGCGTGTCGGCCAGGGCGAACAGCCGCTGGGCCGCGGGCCCGGTCGTGGTGTCCTGGGTGCGCAGCGAGAGGATGCAGGCGATCAGCACGCGGAAGGGATCACCGGTGTCGTCGGCCACCACGGCCAGCGCCGTCCGTGTCCACGCGCGCCGGGTACGCCGCAGGCGACGGATCACCGCCGCGATGTCTACTTCCGGTCGCGCAGCTCGTCGAGTCGTGTGCGGGCGCGTGGTCGGTCCCTCGCGGTCCAGTCGGCGACGTTGGTCGGCGCGGTCTCGTTCGCGACGCGCTCGAGCTCGCGCCGGGCCTCGGCGATGCGGCCCTCGGCGACGAGCAGCCGGGCGAGATCCAGGCGCAGGACGGTGAAGTGGGGATCGGCCTCGATCCCCTTCCGGAAATGCTCCTCCGCCTTCTTGCGGTCGCCGCCGAGCATCCCGGGCAGCTCGAAGAAGAGGTTGCCAGCCAGCGCGTGACCGCGCACCGAGCGCGGGTTGATCGAGAAGATCGTGTCGAGCTCCTCGCGGATCGTCGGCAACAGGAAGAGCGACCGCATCATCCCCTTGATCTGGCCCCAGCGTCCGAGGTTGAGCGCATACCAGACGTGAGCGTCCTCGCTCCGAGGCGCGATCTCGAGCGCGAGCTTGCCGAGGTCACGGCCGCGGCCGAAGGCGGCGAGCTTGTCGTCGTCGGTGGTCGCGCGCACCTCGCCGGCCAGGAAATAGATGCGCGAGAGCAGGGTGACCGCATCGGCCGGGCGCTCGCGGGTGATCGCGTCCTCGAGCAGATCGCGCGCCTCGTCGATGCGATGCGGGTCCTCGTGATAGGTCGCGATCAGCGCACGCGCGCGCTCCACGGGAGGCTGGGCGAACGCGACGGCGGGAGCGACCAGCAGCAGAACGGCGAGGGCGATCGACATCCGGCCGGACTCTAGCTCCCGCCTCTTCCCGGTGTCAATCGAAGGAAGCGCCCCAAGGCCTGCACCCGCTCGTCCAGGGCGTCGGGCGACTCGTGGGCCAGCGCGTCGCGGGCCGCGATCAGCAACCAGGCCAGGAGCGGGCGTGAAAGGTCGTCGCGGAGCGCGCCGCGGCGCGCTTCGTGCTCGAGGATCTCGTGCATCGCCAGCCGCGCCTGCTCGTGCGCCCACGCCGCGGCGAGCGCCTTCGTCTTGTCGCCGCGGCTCGTCGCGCTCGGGCGCTTGGCCATCGGGCCGGCGCCCGACGCGAGCCGTTCGAGCGCGGCGTCGAGCAGACGAGACGGCGGCGCCGTCGTGATCAGTGCGGTGAGGTCGCGCGCCAGGGTCAACAGCCGCGCCTCGCCCGCGCCGAGCCGCGCCGGCGGTGGCGCCGGGCGGCGCTTCGTCCCGCGCTTGGTTTGGCGCTTCGTCCGACTTTGGGTCCGGCTCTTCGTCCGGCGATCCTGATGACGTCGTCTCGCCACGATGGTGAAGATAACAAAGGCGTCGCTGACCGAGGCTTCTGCTGGCAACCTGCTTGCACCTTCCGGCACTGAACGAACGACACGCTTCACAAGGGGAGGACGCAAATGTTTGCACGCACTCTCATCGTCGCAGGCGGGCTCGTGCTCGCGCTCGTCGGCGCCGCCGCCGCGCAGACCGTCGTCACCGGCACCGTGACGCGCATCGACCAGCCGGCCTCCGTCATCGTGCTCCAGGATGGACGGATGGTCCGCGTCCCGGGCGGGACCGTGCTGATCAATGGGCAGCCGATGGCGATTTCGACCATTCAGCCCGGCACCCTGGTCGCGATCCAGAACGGTCAGGCCGTGACGTACCAGAACGGCGTGTACGTCCCGGCGGACCCGAGGAGAGTCCCGTACGAAGTCAGCGGTCGTGTCACGCTCATCGACTCCGTCGAGAACGTGCTCGTGCTCGACGGCCTGCGGCCCATCGCATTGACGCCGGACATGCAGGTGTTCCAGGACGGCCGCCAGGTCGCGGTCGACAGCGTCCGCCCCGGCGGGTACGTGACGATCGCGTCGGTCAGCCCGATGCCCTTCAGTGGTCGGAATCGCGAACGCGTCGTCGGCGCGACGTCGGCACCGGCCGCGACGGTGACAACGGCGCCGTCCACGACCGTCGTGACCCCGGCGCCGAGCGCGCCCGTCTCCTACACCGGGACGGTCTCCCGGATCGACTCGACGACGATCGTCCTGAGTGATGGCCGGCGAATTCCCACGACGCAGCAGACCGTGGTGCTCGTCGACGATCGCGCGGTGATGATCGCCAAGCTCGAGCCTGGCACCCGCGTCGTGATCTATCCGAACGGTCAGCAGGCGGCCGTCGTTGGGAGCCAGTCGGTGGTCACGACGCCCGAGACTCGCGTGATCACCACGCCCGCCGTTGTCATGCCCCCGGAGCCCGTGAAGCTCCAGGGCGGATTGCGGGAGTTTGAAGCGAGCCGGCAAGCGATCTGAGAACTTCCTCCGACAAGGAAGAAGGCCGGCAGGGTTGGTCGCCCTGCCGGCCTTTCGCTATTCGTAGCGCAGGGCTTCGATCGGATCGAGCCG
>QHTB01000175.1:0-19983 GCA_003220615.1 Candidatus Rokuibacteriota bacterium | reverse complement strand
GCCTCCATCGAGACGAGCGTGCGCCACTCGGCGTGATGATTCTTCGGCGACTGGCACATTGGTTGCGGCACCCGAGGCGGGAGTCATCAGGGGGCGACCAACGTTCCGGAAGTCTGACGAGAGCAATCGCGCCAATTCGTTGATTCGAAAGTAGTCTTTTGTCCTACAACTTTCTGGCGCGCTGACGTTGACGAGGTCGTCCAGTTCGAGGCACTCGGAGAAGCGTAAATAAAATGTCACGAAAGGCGAAGAAATTGCCTTCCCAAGACGAAAAAGGGGTATTTCACGCAGGGGTATTTCACGCAGTGTTATTTCACGTCGTGCTATGCGGGAGGGCATAAGCCGTCATGTCTGGCGATCAGTCGTGATCGCTTCGGTCGCCGCTTGACTGAGCTCGCCGGTGTCGCGGCGATGGAGTTGTTCCCGTTCGTAGGTCCGGAGCATCCGTTCTATTCCGACATCGCCCGCCTGAGGACCGAAGTGAGCCGCCACCCCCTGTGGCGAGACGGGATGCACCGGACCTCCCCGACCGCGGTACGCACGCTGATGCGGGGCCGCCAAATCCCGGGTGGTGAATGGAGATTGCAGTGGGTGTACGTCTCCTTCCAGTTTCGAGATGAGTCGAGACCGCTTCGGTTCGACGCGCTGACGCTTCTCTACTCGGCGAAAACGCAACAAATCGACGCGTATGAATTCCCGCGCGATCCGTATCTGCCGACGGCCGCCTCGTTCTTTGCCGACGCGGCGTCTGGGCCGATGGGTCGAGGCTCCGATCTGATCGTGGACGTGCGCCGTTACATTCCACGACGGCGTCTGACGTTTCTCGTCCGTCGCCCGTTGGAGGGGGGCGCTCCGGTCGTCGGGAAGTTCGTGCGCAACGCCGAGCTCGAGACGGCGTATGAAACCCTCGGCGAGGTCTACCGCGCCGTCGCTCGCACTCCGTCCATTTTCTCGGTGGCCGCTCCCAGGGGGATCGACCGGAACTCGAGCGTCTTCTTCCAGGAGGCACGGTCGGCCGAACCGCTGACCGTTCGCCTCGAGACGGACCGATCGAGCGATGTGCTCCGTTCCGTCGGAGCTATCCATCGGGATGTTCACACCCTCGACGTCAGGCATGTGCCAACCTGGGACATTCGCGCCTTCGTGGACAGCCTCAATGCGCGGGTCCAGTGGATTGCGTTCTTCTGTCCTGCACAGGCGGCGTTCCTCGAAGACGTCCGCGAATTGCTGATCACGCATGTGCCACGGGTCGATCCCGACGCGTATGCCTTCTGCCACGGCGATTTCCGCTGCTCGCACGTGCTCCAAGACGATGGGAGCGCGGTGGTCATCGATTTCGATGCGGCGATGCGCGCCGACCCCTATCTGGAAGTGGCGAAGCTGATGGCGCTCTTGAAACATGACGTCCCGTTCTTTCGCCAGCGCTTCGTCAACGTGGAAGAGGACGCGACCGACCTCCTGACGGCGGCCTGTCAGGCGTACGTGGAGGGCTACCAGGAAAGGGCGCACCAGACGTTGAATCCGAAGCGGCTCCTCTGGTACCGGATCGGCTGCGAGATTCACTATCTCGCCCGGATGATCGCGCAGGATCTCCTGGATCCGATCTCCTTCGATCGAGTGATCAGGCTCCTTCACGATCTGAGCAAGCAGTTCCGGGGAGACGGAGCCCGCTCGTCGTGAGCTTCCCACCACCGGCGGCGTCGCCGTGAAGATCGCCTATCTCTGTCCTGATCTCGGCGTCCCGGTGCTCGGCCGGAAGGGCGCGTCGGCGCATGTCCGGGGGCTCGTGGCGGCCCTCAGGCGTGGCGGGCACCCCGTGGTCGTGGTGACCCCGATCCTCAACGGGTCTCCTTGGGAAGAACCGGCCGCCATTGAAGTCCAGCTGTTGCATGTGCCCCCCGGCGCGGATGCCGAGAACGTGTTCGTCGCACTGAAGACCCTCAATGTCACGCTGGGCGTGCAGAGCTCACTGCCGGGCGAGCTTCGCCGTGTCCTCTATAACCAGGATCTGGCGAAGCAGCTCATGCGTCGGTTCGAACATTCTCCGCCGGACTTCATTTACGAGCGGGCGTCGCTCTACGCGACCGCCGGCGTCACGGTCGCCCGTGAATTGAACGTGCCGGCGCTCGTCGAGCTGAACGCGCCGCTCCCCCTGGAGCAGTCCGTCTACCGGGGCACCGGGCTCGGAGAACTCGCCGCGCAAGCGGAGCGCTGGACGCTCACGCACGCGGACGCGGTGCTTGCGGTCTCTTCCCCGCTCCAGGATTACGCGGTGTCCCTTGGCGTCGAGCCGAGTCGGGTGCACGTCGTTCCCAATGGCGTGGATCCGACGCTCTTCCGGCCGGGGCCGCCAAATCCCCGACTCCGAACACGCTGGGGGCTGGGCGTCGGGCCGGTCCTGGGGTTCGTCGGCGGGCTCCGACCATGGCATGGGGTCGATGCGTTGCCCGATCTGCTCTCTCGACTGATCGACCGTCACCCGACCCTACGTCTCCTGGTCGCAGGCGACGGTCCCCAGCGTGCCGAGCTCGAACGGGATCTACGAGAACGAGGGCTCGGGCGGAGCGCCGTGCTCACGGGGTCACTTCCCCAGGACGACGTTGCAGAACTGATCCGCCTGTTCGATGTGGCCATTGCTCCCTACGCCCGACTCGAGCACGCATTCTATTTCTCCCCCCTGAAAATGTTCGAATACATGGCCTGCGGCGTCGCGGTCGTGGCCGCCGCGGTGGGCCAGATCGCCGAGGTGATTCGAGACGGCGAGACCGGTTTGCTGTACCCGGCCGGTGACTCGAGCGCCTTGCTCGCCGCCTGCGAGCGGTTGCTATCGGATCCGACGTTGCGGAGCCGTCTCGGCGATGCGGCTGCCAAAGAGATCCACGGCCGGTATACCTGGGACCAGAACGCGGAACGCGTCGTTGATCTGGCACGCTCGCTTGCGCCCGCGCGGAGAGCGGACGCATGACGCCCCTTCGGGTGGCCTACGTGCTCCGCGTATTTCCAAAAATCTCGGAGACGTTTGTCGCGAATGAGCTGGCCGAGATGCGCCGGCGCGGGGTGGAGGTGCGCATCCTGTCTCTGCGGCGGCCGGCGGAGGATCTGCGCCATGAGCTCGTCGCTCGGGCCGGCCTGGATGAACAGACGGTGTACGACCTGCGCGAGTTTCCAGTCACCCTGCGCGAGTTCCGGCCTCAGTTGCTCCACGCCCACTTCGCCACGGCGGCGACCGCGAAGGCCCGGGAACTGGCAGCCGAGATCGGGGTCCCGTTCACGTTCACCGCCCATCGGTACGATCTCTACGACAAAGCGCCATCGGACTTCGCTGATCGCGCGGCCGCCGCCGGCGCGGTTGTCACCGTCTCACAGGCAAATCTCCAGCACATCGTCAAGGCGTTCGGCGTGCCCGCGGCCCACATTCACGTCATCCCATGCGGCGTGGACACGGAGCGCTTCCGGCCGGACGGGGATCGGGCCAAGCCGCCTCTGATCGTGTGTGTCGCCCGGCTCGTTCCCTTCAAGCGGATCGGGCTTCTTCTGGAGGCGTGCGCGATTCTCCGCGCATGGGGCGTCGAGTTCCGGTGCGCGATCGTCGGTGACGGGCCGTGTCGCGACGAACTCGAGACGGCGCGCGCCCGGCTCGGCCTTGCCCAAGCCGTGGAGCTGGTGGGAGCTGCGGAGCAGGCCGAGGTTCTCGCATGGTGGCGCAAGGCCGCGGCGGCGGTGCTTCCGAGCGACAGCGAAGGAATGCCGGTCAGCCTGATGGAGGCGGCCGCGTGTGGCGTGCCAGCGGTAGCGACGGCCGTCGGCGGCGTTCCGGAGCTGATCGACGATGGCGTGACCGGCTTCCTGACGCCGCCCGGCGACGCCGGCAAGCTCGCCGCGGCGCTCGAGCGACTCCTTGGCGATCCCGACTTGGGCGCACGGCTCGGCGTGGCAGCCCGACAACGAGCACAAGAGCATTTCTCGCTCGCGCGCCAGGTCGACTGCTTGGTCGCGCTCTGGAGGACGCTGGTGGACGAGGGCGGGCGATGAGCATCTCGGTGAGTGATCCGTTCGTGGCCACGCGTGATCGGGCGATGCCGTCGCTCGTATTTGCGCTGGACCCAGGCGTTGCTCAGCAGCACCTCGAACGGCAGTTACCACGTCTGGCCGGTGAAGATGGGCGCGTCCATCTGCAGGCGATCCGCGTCACCCGGCACAAGCCCGGACGCCGCTGCGTGATCGAATACGACGTCGACGTGAAGCGACCGGACGCTTGCCTGGAGACGGTCGTGCTGGTCGGCAAGGTCAGGGCGGGACGGTCGGGTAAGAACGGCTATCGGCTCCTCGACGCGTTCTGGAAGGCCGGGTTTCAAGCAGACAGTCCCGATGGGATCTCGGTCCCCGAGCCAGTCGGCACCGTCCCCGAATTCCAGATATGGCTCCAGCGCAAAGTGCCAGGCCGGTGTGCAGCGGACCTGTTGGCGGCACCGGGCGGCGTGGCACTGGCCCGGAAGATCGCGGAGGCGGCCTGCAAGGTCCACCGTACGGGGGTCCCGGCCCGACGGCGTCATACGATCTCGGACGAACTCAACATCTTGAAGACGCGCCTTCTCACCGTCTCGCCGCCGGGGTCGCCCTGGGCGGGACGCATTGCACGACTCCTCGACGCCGCCGACCGGCTGGGGGCAGCGACGCGGGAGCCGAAGACGTGCGGCATCCACCGGGACTTCTACGCCGACCAGGTGATCGTGGACGGCGAGCGTCTCTTCCTGCTCGACTTCGACCTCTACTGTGAGGGTGATCCGGCCCTCGATATCGGTAACTTCATGGGGCACATCACCGAGCAGAGTCTTCGAACCCTCGGAGACGCCGGGGCGCTCGTGGACCGGGAGCAGGCACTGGAAGAACGATTCGTGGAGCTGTCCGGGGTGGCGCCGGCCGCGGTCCGAGCGTACGCGACACTGACTCTGGTCCGGCACATCTACCTGAGCACGCAGTTCCTCGAACGGCGTCCTTTTACCCAGTCATTGGTTGAACTGTGCGAGGAACGGCTCGGGGTCACTCGACACCTCCGATCCGCCGAGTCGAACCCGACAGCGTTCAAGAAGGTGTCCTTGCCGGACGGGTTGAACGGGGACGCCCGCCGTCGGCCCAGGATCGCCCTCTACTCGCACGACACGCAGGGCCTGGGCCATATCAGGCGTAACCTTCTCATCGCGCGAGCGCTCTGCGCGGGGGGGGAGTCGCCTGTCATCCTGCTGCTTTCGGGCGTTCGCGAAGCGGCGGCGTTCCCCATGCCGCCGGGCGTTGACTGCGTGACGCTGCCGTCGATGGGCAAGGGCGTTGACGGGCGTTACTTCCCCCGGTCGCTGGACGTCCCGATGGATGACCTGATCAAGGTCCGCAGCTGCTGGTTGTCGACAAGGTTCCCAAGGGCGTTTTCGCCGAGCTCCTGCCAGGTCTGGGAGCACTCCGCGCGCGCGGGCGGGCCCGCATCGTATTGGGGCTCCGCGAGATCCTCGACGATGCGGAGGCTGTGCGCCGCGAGTGGGAAGAGGGCGATTACACTTCCGCCATCCGCGCCTACTACGACCGCATCTGGGTGTACGGCGACCGCAGCGTCTACGACACGGTCACGGAGTACGGCTTCCCGGAAGACATCGCTCAGCGGGTACGCTTCACCGGATACCTGAACCCGCTGGACGTGGCCGACCCCGACAGCAAGGCCGAACGCTGGGACTTTGATGCGCTGCTGCCGGAGGGCGGCTCAAGACCGCTTGACCTGTGTCTGGTCGGGGGCGGAAGGGACGGATTGCGGCTTGCCGAAGCGTTCGTGCACGCAATGAAACCGGGGATCGGCGTCGTGGTCACGGGCCCGCTCATGCCCGCGGAGTCGAGGGCGAGACTCAGGGCGCTTGCCTCGCAGCATCCGCGCACCCACGTCCTCGAGTTCGTGACCAATCCCTGCCTGCTTCTCGAGCGCGCTGACCGTGTGGTGGCGATGGCCGGATACAACACGATCTGTGAGATCCTGGCGTACCGCAAGCCGGCGCTGCTCATTCCCAGGACCGAGCCACGAACCGAACAGCTCATCCGTGCTGCGCGCTTTGCGGCGCTCGGGCTGACGGACATGCTTCACCCCTCCGACCTGACCCCCGAGGCGATCTCCGCGTGGCTCACGGCGAAGGCCGCGCGTCGCTCGGCCCCCGAGGAGGTCATGGACTTCAGCGGCGTGCGGAGGCTGCGTGGGCTCCTGGAGGAGGTACTTGCCGCTCCAGACCGGGGCGGGGAAACGCCCCATGCGGTCCGTGAGGGCCCGCGCGTCGGGTCCATCCTCGGTTCGCTCGAACCCTTGGTCTGAAAACCGCGATGCGAGGACCGAAACGGAGCCGATTCAAGCAGGTTGTCATCGATCATCTGCTTCAGGTGAAGGCGAGACTTCTTCTCGCCGTCCTCTGCGTGTTTGGTTTCATCCTGACCGGACTCTTGGCGCCCTGGCCGTTAAAAATTATCTTCGATCACGTCTTGCTGGACAACCCGCTCCCTCCCGCTCTTTCGTTTTTGGGAGGAATGCTTCAGAGCGGAAGGGTCCGTTCCCTCGTGGTGATTTCGCTGGCCATTCTCGTGATCGCCCTCCTCCGAGGATTCTTCTCGTACGCGCAGCTTTCCATCATGTCGCGCACCGGGTACCAGATGGTCTACTCCCTGCGGCGGGAGCTCTTCGTTCATCTCCAGCGGCTGTCCCTGTCTTTTCATAACCGGGCCCGATGCGGCGAACTCCTGACGAAGGTCACCGGCGATACGAACACCCTGAAGGATGCGTTTGCCGACTCGGCCCTGGCGGGCACCGCCGACCTCCTTACCGTAATCGGGATGTTCGGGATAATGTTCGCCCTGAACTGGAAACTGAGCTTCATGGTCATGGCTCCGTTTCCGGTCCTCCTCTACGCGCTTTCCTACCGGTATCGAAAAGTCAAGGCCTCGGCCAAAAGACAGAGAAAAACGGAGGGGAAAATCACCTCCCAGATCACCGAGGCCCTGACGGCCGTTGCCCTGGTGCAGGCCTTCGGTCGGGAACGATACGAAGAGGAACGCTTCGACACCGAGAGTGCCCAGACTCTTGAGGACAGCATCCACACCGCCCGCACGGAGGCCGCCGCCGCGCGGACTGTGGAGATTATCAGCGCCACCGGCATCTGGATCGTGATCCTCTTCGGGTCGTTGCAGGTGCTCTGGGGCCAGATGACACCCGGCGATGTGCTGATCTTCGCCTCCTACGCGACCAGCATGTACAAACCGATCCGGAATCTCGCCAAGCTTTCAACCAGGTTCTCAAAGGCAACGGTCAGCGTGGAGCGGATTGCCGAGATCTTGGAAATCGAACCGGAAATCCAGGACGCCCCCGATGCCGTCGAAGCGTCGAACCTGAAGGGGGAAATCATCTTCGACAATGTCTCTTTCGATTACGGCGACGGCAAGGAGGTATTGAAGGAAGTCTCGTTCACCATCTCTCCAGGTCAACGGATGGCCCTGGTGGGGGCGTCGGGCGCCGGCAAATCAACCATCGTGAGCCTGCTCCTCCGCCTCTACGACCCCCAGGAAGGTTGCATCGCGATTGACGAGTTGAACATCAAAAACTATCGACGCGAGTCGCTCCGCCGCGAGATCGCGGTGGTCCTCCAGAATTCGGTTCTTTTCGGCACGACCATCAGGGAAAACATCGCCTACGGGAAGCCGGATGCCACCCAGGAGGAGATCGGGAGTGACCCTTTCCGGCGGCCAGCAGCAGCGAATCTCCATTGCACGGGCCATCATCCGAAACGCCCCCATCCTGATCCTGGACGAGCCGATGACGGGCCTCGATGCCGAGAGCGAATCGAGGGTCCGAGAAGCCCTGAACCGACTCATGGCTGGGGGAACCTGCCTTGTGGTCACTCATGACCTCTTGGCGGTCGCCGAGGCAGACCTCGTCCTGGTTCTGGAGGAGGGCCGGATCGTTGACCGCGGACGGCATAGCGATCTGATGGCCAGGAGCCGCCAGTACCGTCAACTCTATGAGCTTAAGGTCGGGCGGGACAAGGTTCGGACCGGTTCGGAGATATCGTCGGAAGTGTTCAACTCTTCGTCACGGGTGGCGGCACATGATGTTCTGCACGGCGGCCAATCAATTTCTTAACGATGTCTATCAACGTCACGGCACGCTCGATAGGTGAGAGCCAAACGCCAGGAATGAAGCTCAGCGCCGTCATCCCCTGTCGCAACGCGGCCGATCGGCTCCCCCGGCAGCTCGAGGCGCTAACCCGCGAGAAGTGGCAAGGGGGGTGGGAGGTCGTCATCGCCGATAACGGGTCAACCGACGGAACGCGGGAGGTGGCCGAGGGGTTTAGAGATCGCCTACCGCACCTGCTCGTTGTCGACGCCTCAGCGCGGCGAGGGGCATCGTACGCTCGCAACGTCGGGGCGCGTTTGGCCTCAGGCGACGCGTTCCTGTTCCTCGATGCTGACGATGAGATTGCGCCGGGCTACTTACCTGCGATGGCCGATGCACTGGGGCATCACGACTTCGTCGCTGCCCACCGCGACAGTGAGTCGCTCAACCCGAAGTGGATCCGGTCGAGTCGGCACACACACCCGTACGAGGGGTTCAGAAACTTTTACGACTTCTTGCCCCACGCGGGCGGGACCAGGATCGGCGTCAGGCGTCCGATCTTCGAGTCCGCGGGGGGCTTCGATGAAAACCTGCTTGGGGGCGAGGATGTCGACTTCTGTTGGCGGGTGCAACTCGCCGGGATACCGTTGAACCTGGTGCCCGAAGGGACTGTGCGAGTCCAGTACCCCGAAAGTCTCCGCCGCATATACCGACAGGCGCGCCTCTCAGGCAGGACCGACAGTTTGCTGTACCGCCGGTACCGAGGGGCCGGTATGCCGGGGCGCTCGATCGGCGTCGGACTGAGGGATTGGCTGCGGCTGATGCGGCGCTTCCCTTGCGTTCGGACCATGTCGGACTTGGCGCGCTGGGTGAGAAGGCTCGGTCAGTGCGTGGGACGGCTGGAGGGGAGTCTGCGCTACCGGGTCATCTACCTGTGAGCTTGTCGGCCTGCCACGCGAGGCCAACCAGGTGCTAGAGCAGGGAGTCCTCCTCGCTACATTGGATATTCGAGTGGATGAGGCCGGCCAGAATGAGCCTTGAGGCGTTCCCGGCTGATCCCGCCCTTCCCCAGCTTCAGATCTCCAGCGATCCTGAGCTAATGCGAGAGGTGTTCCGAGGATCTCTCTGTCCGCTCCCTGGCAGGGTCTATCACATCGATGATTGCCTTCTCTCCTGGGTACGTTATCTTCGCGGCGTCCGCTGCACGCTCCAATACACGCTGCGCCTCGTGGAGCCTGAAACAGGTCGCGAGCGGAATCAGTGGGTGAGCGGCGTGATCTGTGCCGAGGATCGGGCCGAACGGATCTGGCGAAAGCTTCGAGCCGCGGATCCACGGCAGGAGATCCCTCAGGCTTTCCCAACGTTCGAACCGGTTTCCTTCATCCCTGACCTCGGGATGCTGGTGCAGGTGTTCCCCTACGACCGAAGGCTAGCGGCTCTTCCCCTCCTGATGGCGGGGCCATCACGCGATCTCGAGTCTCTCTTCTTCACCCGCTCTGGGCGAGGCGGCTGGCACGCCGGCGAGTGGAACATCGAGCCGATCCGGTACCGGACCGGAGCGAGAGCGGTCCTACGGTACGAGGTGGAGATCCGGGATGCCACGACAGGCCGAACGGAAACTCGGCGCTTCTACGTGAAGGTCTACCGCGACGAGGAAGGGGAGCAGACCTATCCGGTGCTTCACGCGCTGTGGGGAAAAGCCGATGCCGGGGCAGAAGGCTTCACTGTCGGACGACCGATCGCCTATTTGAGCAGCCTTCACGCCCTCCTCCAAGAGGAGGCCTCCGGGACGACGCTCGGGGACGTCCTTCTTCAAGGCCGCGAAACAGCCTCGGCTGCTCGTCGCGTCGCCCGGGCCCTGGCGATCTTCAATCAAGGCGACGTGGCCACAACGCGGCGCCACTCGCAAGAGGACGAGATCTCCGATCTGAAGTGGGTGGTGAACACTCTTCAGTGGGCCTGCCCTCATCTTACGGCGGAGGTTGAGGCGATTATTGGCGCCATCGCCGCCGGCCTCGAGGAGGTCCCGCCCGGGCCGACCCACCGGGATCTCATGCCTGATCATGTCCTGCTGGACGGCGACCGCCTCGCCCTCCTCGATCTCGATTTCTTCGCCGAGGCCGACCCGGTCCTAGATCCCGCCACTCTCCTGGCCCAGCTCGTAGGAATGTCCTTACGCTCCCCTCTCCCCCACGACCGGGTGCGGACGGCCGCCCAGGCGTTTACCGAGGAATACTTCGCCCACGTTCCGAGGACTTGGCGCTGCAGGCTCCCCCTCCACTACGCCGGCGCTGCCCTGAAGGTGGCGGTTGGCTTCTTCCGACGCCAGGAGCCACGCTGGCCCGAGACGATCGCCGCCCTGGTGAAGGAGGCCGGGGACTCCCTAGCAGGTAGAGTCTGGTGATGGAACACCCCGTGGGCGCATCCAGTTTTCTGAAACGCAGAACGCGGCAACCACTCTACCGCTCGAACGACTTGTCGATGAACACAGGGTGGAACGGTGTTCTTTGCAAGGAGCGTCTCGACCCCAGCGCCGCTGGCAGGAGAAGATTTCGAACTCGGAAAGAGTCACGGGAGGCTGCACCGACGACGATGGGCGAGACGCCCGGCGCGCCGAGAGAACACACCAGCACGACACCCGGCGGGGGACGCACGTGAGGATATTCCTTTTGTGGCGTCGCTTCGGCGCATCGGAGCCGCCCTTCGACCCCCAGGGCGTCGGCTCCGATCTGCAGAAGCTGTTTTCACCTCTGTTTCGCACCCCCTTCAGGACGAAGACCATGCAGAACTCCTCGGCGTCTCTGGTCTTACTCGAGCTCCCGGTTGTCGGATGGAAGCCGGCGTTCTACCGAGAGGACGACGAGACGTGGGCACTGGCTCCGGACTATCCGATCAATGCTCGGAGCGCCCTGGCGATGAAGGGAACGAGCGTCGACGACGACGGCGTTCTGCCGGCGCTTGGCCGCGAGTTGCAAGCGGCTCCCGCCGCGCTGCTACAAGAGCTCGCCCCGCCGTTCTCACTGGTCTGGTCTTCGAAGCGGACGGGCCAGACGTTCGTCCAGACCGACGGGCTTGGGCAATCCCAGCTCTTCGAGTTTCAGGACGGACGGCTGTGGGCTCTGAGCAACAAAATCCTCGCGTTCAGGGCGCTGGGAGTGGCTCTGGAGCCGGAGAGCGAACAGTGGGCGGTGCGCGCGACCTTGGGCTGGTTTCCTCTGGAGATGACCGGCTACAAGAGGATCCGGTTCTTAGAGCCTGGGACGCAGCTGCACCTGGATTCGAATGGCCTGACCAGGACAAGGCACGACGTGCTGTCGACGTGGGTGCGCTCCAGCGCACTGTCGTCGAGTGATTGCCTCGAGCTGGCCCGGTCCTCGCTGCTCCGTCACATCAATGCGGCGATGCCGTTGTGCGAGAGGAATTCGGTCGGGCTTTCGGGCGGTTGGGACAGCCGGGCGGTGGTGTCGACATTGCGAGCCGCCGGTGCGGAGTTCGCTGCCCGGGTCAGGGGACTACCGGGCCGGCCCGACGTCGTCATCGCCCGGGAACTGGCGAGGATCGGCGGCTTCGACTTGAAGGTTCACAGCTCCAGCGGGGTGCCTCCCACGGACGTCGAGATGTGTAAGCGCTCTATCTCCCTCGCCTTGCGCTGGCAAGCAGGATACATGGTGACCCACAAGCATAAAACGTTTCTCGCTGATCAGCGGCTCCTGGATGGCGGCAGCGTGAACATCATGGGGCAGCACGGCGAGATCGGTCGCGGCTACTATGCCAAGAAGATCCGCGCCGGGGAGGTGAGCGAGGCCGAGTATGAGGGTTGGCTCATCGGGAAGCTCATGGCGAAGATGCCACCATTCACGCGGAAGGGTTTCCACGAGATTGTCCGATATGTGATCCGGCAGGCCTTCCGTCAGGCCGACCGCTATGACCTGCAAGGCTCTGCGCAACTTGATTTCTTCTACCTGTACGAGCGCACGCGTCGGTGGGCCTCCGGCAGCCTCGGGTCTCAAACCGGGGTTGTGCTGGCCCCGTTTCTCAATCCGGACTATATCCGCGCCGTTTTCAGTTACACCGGCGATCTAACGATCAACCCTTTCCATCGCTACATCATCGCGACCCACTCGCCTGACTGGACGGCGGTCCAGTACGCCAAGGAGCTGGACGTGAGGCACCAGGCCAGTGAAACAGCAACCGCCTCATTCAGAGAGCCGGACATCCTCACGCCAGACTGGAGACCACCCACAGGCAAGGAGAATTATGATTCGCTCGGCTACTGGGAGGCCGTCGCAAGACCCATCATCCAGGAAGCGCTCGCCGAATGTGGGTTCTGGACGGAGATCTTCGACCCCGACGTGGCGGAGAGGCAATGGCCGGCGGCGCCAGACGAGTTGGCCATGCTGTATCTGCTTCCCGATGCGTTGCAGAGCCGCGCACCAGGAATCAATTCGTGAGCGCGACCAGAATCCGACGCAGGCTGGATTGCGCTCTCGACGACAGAATCCCTCACTGGATGGCATCTCCTTACTCGAGGCTCAAGCGCGCGTTGTTCGATCCGGAGATCTTCGAGGCGAAGGTGAACCAGGCACGCGCCGACGATTCGGCGAAGGCAAGGGTGCCCAACCAGCAAGCCCAGGTGGACCGGGCGCGAGCGGACGTTAAGAATGCGCCAGCCGCCCACGCTGAGGGCAAGACGCAGACGGCACGAGTGCGCGTGATGGTTGCTGACGCCAAGCGTGACCTCGACCGCAAGACGGAACCCATCCGCCGCGAACTCATAGCGAAGCGCTTGCGACTCGGGATCGCCTCGCCTCCGAGCTTCTCCGCCTTTGGCACACCATCCCCGCGTTCGGTTGCGCTCGATGATGGCGGTCGTCGACGAAGCTCCGACGGCAGCGGTAGCCGGAGCCCACGACGTCGGCTCCGGTCGTTATACCGGTCGGGGAGCGGCAAAGGAGTCTGAACCATGATGATACGGCGTGCACGCTGGGCGCTCCTCGTCGGCCTCGTCGTCGGTGTCGGCATCTGGGGGTACTTTCAGGCCCAGGGACGCGGTAGCGTCCCGAAGTACCGTACGGCCGTGGTAGAGCGAGGCCCGCTGACCGTCGCCGTCTCGGCCACCGGGACGGTGAACGCCGTCATCACAGTGCAAGTGGGCAGTCAGGTGTCCGGCCAGATCAAGGAGTTGCTGGCCGACTTCAACACGCGGGTGGAGCGAGGCCAGGTGATCGCCCGCCTCGACCCTGAGCTCTTCCAGGCGCGCGTGGACCAGGCCCAGGCCGATCTGGAGTCGAGTCGGGCGACGGTGATCAACCAGGTGGCGCAGCTGGAGCGAGCGCGGGCAGACGTCGACAACGCGGAGGCCGCGCTCGCCGAAGGCAAGGCCAACACGCTCAAGGCCCGGGTCACCGCGCTCGACAGCAAGCGCGACCTGGATCGAAAGAGCCAGCTGGCGAGTCGTGAGCTGATCGCCAGGAGCGACCTCGACACCGCCCAGGCCACCTACGACGCGGCGGGCGCGTTCCTGGACGCGTCACGCGCCAAAGAACAGTCGTTGACGGCAGCGATCCGGTCGGCCGAGGCGCAACGCCGTGTCGCGGAGGCGATGCTCCAGACCGCCCGCGCCCAGGTGAAGCAGAAAGAGGCGGCCCTTCAGCAAGCCCGGGTCGACCTCAAGAACGCCACGATTCGTGCGCCCATCGACGGCGTCGTCGTGGCGCGCTCGGTCGACATGGGCCAGACGGTGGCGGCGAGCCTCCAGGCCCCGACCCTCTTCACCATCGCGCAGGATCTTTCTCGGATGCAGGTGGAGACCAGCGTCCCCGAAGCCGATATCGGACGGATCAAGGTCGGCGACGCGGTGACCTTCACGGTCGACGCGTTCGCGAACGCCTCGTTCACCGGACGGGTCACGCAGATCCGGCAGGCCGCCCAGAACGTTCAGAACGTCATCACCTACACGGTCGTGGTGGACGTCGCCAATCCTGGCGGCAAGCTCTTGCCCGGTATGACGGCCAACGTGAAGGTGATCGTGGCCGAGAAGTCCAATGTCCTGAAGGTCCAGAACGTGGCGCTTCGATTTCGGCCCGGCGAAGCCGGCGCCGGCACCGGAGCCCCGGCCGGAGCCGCGCTGCCCAGGGAGCTCGTTGCCGGCGACGCACGGGCAGACGGCGGCCAGCTCGCTTCCTCAGCGGAGAGCACCAGCGAGCGACTCACTCGGGAGCTCGGGTTGAGCGATGAACAACGGGCGCGCATCGATTCGATCCTCAAGACGAGCCGAGAGCAGCGCCGCGCCTTGCGTGAAGGCAGCCTGTCCGGGACCGAGCGCAAGGCGCGCTCCCGGGAGCTACGCGAAGGAGCGCGGGCGCGGATTCGTGAAGTCCTCACGGCAGAGCAGCGCGCCCGTTACGACGAGATCGTTGCAGAGTCTGGCTCCGAAACGGACTCCGGCACTCCCGGACGCGTCTGGGTCCTGGGTGCCGACGGCAAGCCGAAGCCGGTTGCCATCACGCTCGGACTCACCGACGGAAGTGCGACCGAGGTCTTGCAGGGCGACTTGAAGGAAGGCCAGTCGGTGCTCGTCGGCACTGGCAGCGCGGCGGGGCCCAACCGTCCAGCGGGTGGCGGCCGCGAGCCACGCTTGAGGCTCTGAGGCCATGGCGCCGCTGGTCGTCACTGAAGAGCTGGCGACGGACGATCGCCTCGACGGCCGCCTACGCCAGGACGAGCCGAACCACTCACGCCGCGACGCCCTGACCGCCTCTGTCGCGCGGACCGAGGAGCTTCCGGCATGACGGCATGGCAAGGCGTGCGCATCGCCATTCGCGCCCTACGGGTGAATATGCTGCGGAGCATCCTCACGATGCTCGGCATCATCATCGGCGTCGGCGCTGTCATCGCGATGGTGGCCGTCGGCTCCGGCGCCCAAGCCCGAGTGATTGAGCAGATCCAGAGTCTTGGCTCGAACCTGATCATCGTGCGGCAAGGCAGCATCAACGCGGCCGGGACGCGGCTCGGGCACGGAAGCCGCCGCACCGTGACGGAGGACGACGCGGTAGCGCTCGCGCGGGAGGTCCCCGCTGTGCAGGTGGCCGCCCCGTCGGTTCGGGGCTCCGAGCAAGTCCTGTCGCCGACCTTGAACTGGGGGACGGTCATTCAGGGCGTCACGCCCGAGTATCTCGACGCGCGCGACTGGTCCCTCGTGGCTGGACGGACGATCTCGCCGGAGGACGTCGATGGCGCCTCGAAGGTCGCGCTGATCGGGCAGACGGCGCTGATGAATCTCTTCGGCGACACCGATCCGGTCGGTCGGACGATCAGGATCCGCGGTGTGCCGTTCGCGATCGTCGGCGTGCTCGATCGGAAAGGACAGACGACGGGTGGAACAGATCAGGACGACGTGATTCTCCTTCCGCTCTCGACCGCGAAGAAGAAGATCCTCGGTGTGAGCAAGTCGAGTCCCCGCGCCGTTGATGCCATCGCTGTCAAGATCCGGGCTGGCGAAGACATGGATGAGGCCGAGACTCAAATTCGCACCCTCCTGAGACAACGCCATCGGCTCAAGCCCGACCAGGACGATGACTTCTGGCTGCGAAACCTCGCGGACGTGCTCCAGACCCAGGAGGAATCATCGCGGGTGATGACGTACCTCCTGGCCGCCATCGCGTTGGTCTCGCTGATGGTGGGCGGCATCGGCATCATGAACATCATGCTGGTGTCCGTAACGGAGCGGACGCGCGAGATCGGCCTCCGGATGGCGGTCGGGGCCAGGGGGTCCGACATACTCGCACAGTTCCTGGTCGAGGCCGTCACGCTGTCGCTGATCGGTGGGCTCATCGGCGTGGGCCTGGGCATCGCGGGCTCGCACGCGATCAGCTACTTCGCCGAGTGGCGAACGGTGATCGCCCCCGATGCCATCGTGCTCGCCTTCGGCTTTGCCGGCGCAGTGGGAGTCTTCTTCGGGTTCTACCCGGCACGCAAGGCGGCGCGCCTCGATCCCATCGAGGCACTCCGCTACGAGTAGCGCCCTCGCCAGGTCCGTCCTTTAGACAATCCGGCGCGCAGCCCTACTTACCGTTTAGCGCCGGCCGCGAGTGCGATCGAGACGGTAGAGGGCGATGCGGTAGTCGGAGAGGGCACCTGAGTGAGGCAAGCTGGGCGTCGGTCATCTCGAGGAGCGCCAGTCGGTCGCCACGACGCCCGGCACGACGCAGGTCATTACCACGACGCCCAGCCCCACGATGCCCCCGCAGCCTGTGCGGCTCCAGGGCGGATCGAGAGAGCACGCATCGACCAGGCAGGCCCCGTCGCGACTTCCTCCGACAAGGAAGAAGGCCGGCAGGGTTGGTCGCCCTGCCGGCCTTTCGCTATTCGTAGCGCAGGGCTTCGATCGGATCGAGCCGGGCGGCTTTGCGGGCGGGATAGAACCCGAAGAAGATGCCGATGAGGGCGGCGAAGCCGAAGGCGAGCACGATGGCCTCCATCGAGACGAGCGTGCGCCACTCGGCGAGATAGCTGATGGCTCGTGAGCCGCCCAGGCCGAAGACGATGCCGATGATGCCGCCGATCAGCGACAGCGTGATGGCCTCGACGAGGAACTGGAGCAGGATGTCGCGCCCGCGCGCGCCCACCGCCATGCGCAGCCCGATCTCGCGCGTCCGCTCGGTCACCGACACCAGCATGATGTTCATGATGCCGATCCCGCCCACCAGGAGCGAGACCGAAGCGATCGCCGCCAGCAGATATGTCATGACCTTGGACGACTCTTCCTGCGTCTGGAGGACCTCGGACAGGTTCCGGAGCCAGAAGTCGTCGTCCTGGTACGGCTGCAGGCGATGACGCTGGCGGAGGACCCCGCGGATCTGCTGCTCGGCGTCGGCCATGTCCTCACCGGCGCGCACCTTGATCGAGATCGCCTGGACCGACCGCGGGTTGGCCTGGCTGACTCCGAGCACCTTCTTCTTGGCCGTCGAGAGCGGGATCATGATCAGGTCGTCCTGATCCTGGCCCCACGAGCTCTGGCCCTTCCGTGACAGCAGGCCGATCACGGTGAAGGGGACCTTCTTGATCCGGATGACCTGGCCGAGCGGATCGGCATCACCGAACAGGTTGAACGCGGTCGTCTGTCCGAGCAGGGCGACCTTCGACGCCCCGTCGTTGTCCTCGGGGTTGAACGATCGCCCCGTCGTCACCGGCCAGTCCCGCGCCTCCAGGTAGTCGCCCGTCACGCCCTGGATCACGGTCGACCAGTTCAGGTTGCCGTAGACGACTTGCGTCGTGCCGCGGGTGGACGGTGCGGCCACCTGCACCGCCGGGACCTCGCGGGCGATGGAGCTCGCGTCGTCCTCGGTGATCGTGAGCTGACTGCCCTGGCCGAGCCGGATGCCGCTCGAGGTGATGCTGCCCGACATCACGATGATGAGGTTCGAGCCGAGGCTCTGGATCTGCTCGGCGACGCGGGCCTGGGCGCCGGCGCCCACGCTGACCATGGCGATCACCGCGCCCACGCCGATGATGATGCCGAGCATGGTGAGCGCGCTCCGCAGCTTGTTCACGCGGAGCGCCCGGAGCGCGATGCGGGCCGACTGGACGATCGTCACGTCACGACCTCCTCCTCGGCGGGCAGCGTCGTCAGCGCCTCGGCGGCATCGCGCGGCTCGGCCACCCGCTCGTCGCGCAGCAGCCGGCCGTCGCGGAAGGTCATCACGCGCTTGGCGTAGCCGGCGATGTCCGGCTCGTGCGTGACGAGCACCACCGTGATGCCCTCGCGGTTCAGGCGTTGCAGGAGGGCGAGGATCTCGACGCTGGTCCGCGTGTCGAGGTTGCCGGTGGGCTCGTCGGCGAGGACCACGGCGGGGTCGTTGACGAGGGCGCGCGCGATCGCCACCCGTTGCTGCTGGCCGCCGGAGAGCTGGCTCGGATGATGGGAGGCGCGATCGGCGAGCCCGACCGCGGCCAGACGGTCCAGCGCGCGCTCACGACGCGCCCGCGCGGGAAGACCACCGTAGAGCAGGGGCAGCTCGACGTTCTCGAGCGCCGTCGTCCGGGGCAGCAGGTTGAACTGCTGGAACACGAACCCGACCTTCGTGTTGCGGATTCCCGCCAGCTCGTCCTTCGAGAGCCCGCTGACGTCGACGCCGTCGAGCAGGTAGTTCCCCGCCGTCGGCGTGTCGAGGCAGCCGAGGAGATTCATGAACGTCGATTTGCCCGATCCCGACGGTCCCATGACGGCGACGAACTCGCCGGCGCCGACGGACAGCGACACACCTCGTAGCGCGTGAACGGTGTAGGGCCCGAGGTGGTAGTCCTTGACCAGGTCCTCGGTGAGGATGAGGCTCACGTCAGAGCCTGAGGCGCGGGGCTCCGCCGCCACCGGGCGCCGAAGGCCGGTTGGGCTGATTCGCGCCTCCGAGCGCGCCGGCGATGATCTCCTGGCCTTCGTGGAGATCGCCGCTCACGACTTCCGTGGACGTGCCGTCCGTGATGCCGAGCCGCACGGCCACCGCCTTGGGCTTGCCGTCGGGGCCGATGACCCACACGCGACCGGCCGTCGCGCCGCGACCGCCGCCCTGACCGCCTCCCTGGCTTTCGCCGCCACCGCCCTGACCTCCACCACCGCGGCTCGTCGGCGCCACCTCGGCGGACTCACCGGGGGGACGGAACCGCAGCGACGCATTGGCGACCTTCAATACGTTGGGCTTCTCGGCGACGACCAATTTCACGTTGGCGGTCATTCCCGGAAGGAGCTTGCCCTCGGGATTGGAGACGGCGACGACGACCGTATAGGTGACGACGTTCTGAACGATCTGTGCAGCCTTGCGGATCTGCGTCACCTGGCCGCGGAACGTCTCGTTCGGGAAGGCGTCGACGGAGAACGTGGCCGGGTTGTCGAGACGGACGCGGCCGATGTCGGCCTCGTCCACGCTGGTCTCCACCTGCATGCGCGTGAGGTCCTGGGCGATGGTGAAGAGCACCGGTGCCTGGAGGCTGGCTGCGACCGTCTGCCCCACGTCCACCTGACGTGAGACAACGATCCCGTTCACGGGTGCGGTGATCCGGGTGTGGTCGAGATCGACCTGGGCTTGCGCCAGCGCCGCCTGCTTCTGCTCCACCGTGGCCTGGCTTGCCACCAGCTGCGCCTGGGCGACGCGGAACTGTGCTTCGGCCGAACCGATCCCGGCGGCGAGCGAGTCCTCCTTGGCCCTGGCGGCGTCCAGCGCGGCGACCGCGGAGTCGTAGCCGGCCTGGGAGCTATCGAGATCGCTGTTGGCGATCAGCTCGCGCTTGAAGAGCGCCGACTTGCGGTCGAAGTCGCGCTTGGTGTCCACGACGGCCACCTGGGCCTTGGCGGTCTGGGCCTTTCCCTCGGTCAGCGCCGCCTTGGCGTTCTGAACGTCGGCGCGAGAGCGTTCGACCTGGGCCTGCTGGTTGAGGACCATCGCCACAGCGGAGTTGACCTCGGCCTTGGCCTGATTGACCTTGGCCTCGAACGTTTCGGGATCGATGCGGGCGATGAGCTGGTCCTTCGTGACCGGCGAGTTGAAATCGACGAAGATCTCCTTGATCTGGCCGGACACCTGGCTGCCGACCTGAACGGTGATGACCGCGTTCAGATTGCCCGTGGCGGACACGGCGGCCGTCAGCGGACCACGCTCGACGCGCGCCAGGCGATAGCCCTGACCCTGGCCCCGGCTCTGGACGTAGAAGTAGCCCCAGACACCGACGGCGACGAGGAGGATGACGGCCGACAGACCGAGAATGCGCTTCATCGCCGATTAGACGTATAGACAGCGGTTTTTGTTTACCGCGATGACAACTTACCGCCGGCCGCGTGCGCGATCGAGACGGTAGAGGGC
>QHTB01000042.1 GCA_003220615.1 Candidatus Rokuibacteriota bacterium | reverse complement strand
CAAGGCCGGCGTGCCGTCGGGGCCCATCTACAACATCAAGCAGGTCTTCGAGGATCCGCAGATCCAGCACCTCCGCATGGCCCAGCCCGTCCGCCATTCCGAGCGTGGCGAGATCCGCGTCCAGGGGTTGCCGGCCACGCTCTCGCGGACGCCGGGCGCCATCCGCCAGCCCGCGCCGACGCACGGCGAGCACACCGACGAGATCCTTCGCGAGCTGGGCTACTCGGCGAACGAGATCGCGAGCCTGAGGCAGGAGAAGGCGGTCTAGCGGGGACGGCCTGGCCCGCGCGGTGCCCGGCGAGCCCTTCACGGCGACGTCGGCAGACCTGCCGGCGGTGCGCGGATTTCTCCATCGGCCGC
>QHTB01000041.1 GCA_003220615.1 Candidatus Rokuibacteriota bacterium | reverse complement strand
TCTGGTCGATCTCGCCACCGCGTTTGCCGCGTCGAGGATGACGGTGTTGCGCTGCGACCTTCCCTTTCGACAGGCGCGGCGCACGGGGCCGCCGTCGAGATCCGATGCGCCGGTCGACCGCGCGGGGCTCGCCCACGCCGTCGCAGCGTTGAGGGCGCTCGGCGTGGAGCGCGTCTTCCTGGGCGGTCAGTCCTACGGCGGCCGCCAGGCCAGCATGCTCGCTGCAGAGGAGCCGACGCTCGTTACCGGGCTCCTCTTGCTCTCCTATCCGTTGCACCCGCCTGGACGTCCGGGCGACCTCCGCACCGCGCACTTGCCGAAGATCCGTGGGCGCGTCGTGTTCATCCACGGCACGACCGATCCGTTCGGATCGCCCGAGGAGATCGAGGCGGCGCGCGCGTTGATCACGGCCCCCACGACGCTCATCCTGACCGACGGCGGTCACGATCTCGGCTACCGCAAGCCGCGGCGCGACCTCATCGAGCGCATCGTGGCCGCCTGCGCATCGTGGCGCGCGCCGGTCTGAGCCGGCGCGGCGCTCGGGACAGCGCCTTCAGGACAGCAGGACGAGGGCGAGGGCCACGGCTCCGGGCAGGGCCTGAACCCAGAGGATCTTGCGGCTCGCGGTGAAGGCGCCGAAGACGCCGGCCACGACGACGCAACCGAGGAAGAAAATCTTGATCGGCGCACCGGCCACACCGAGCGCGAGGCCCCACACGAGTCCGGCGGCGAGGAAGCCGTTGTAGAGGCCCTGGTTGGCCGCCAGTGATTTCGAGGCCGCTGCGAAGTCGGCGGTCAGCCCGAACGTGCGGCGGCCAAAGGGTGTGCTCCAGAGGAACATCTCCAGCACCAGGAAGTAGAGGTGAAGCACCGCGACCAGGCCAACGACGACGTTCGCGACGGTCGTCATGTCTCAGCCCTCGTCGCCCTTCTCGCTCGCCGCGCGCAGGCTCTCCTCGCGGATCAGCGCCAGCACCTCTCGCTTCAGCTCGTTGAAGACGGGTGAGGTCGTCAGCTCGATGGTCCGCGGCCGGGGCAGCTCAACGGTCAGGCGCTTCTTGATGCGGCCGGGGCGTGCGGTCATGACCGAGACGCTGTCGGCCAGCAGCAGCGCTTCCTCGATGTCGTGGGTGATGAAGAGCACGGTCTGGTGGTGGCGCTCCCACACCGAGAGCAGCAGCTCCTGCATGAGCGAGCGCGTCTGGGCGTCGAGGCTGCCGAAGGGCTCGTCCATCAACAGCACGGCCGGCTCCATGACCAGCACGCGGGCGATGCCCACGCGCTGCTTCATGCCGCCGGAGAGCTCGGCCGGGTAGTGGGTCTCGAAGCCGCGCAGGCCGACCTGCTCGACCAGCGCCTCGACCTTGGGACGATACGTCGCCGGAGCGAGGCCACGGTTCTTGGGGCCGAACGTGATGTTGTCGAGCACGGTGTACCAGGGAAAGAGGGCCGGCTCCTGGAAGACGACGGCCCGGCTGGGCGCGGGGCCGTTCACGGGCGCGCCGTCGACGAGGACGTGGCCCCGCGTGGGGGTGTCGAAGCCCGCCACCATGTTGAGCAGTGTGGACTTGCCGCAGCCGCTCGGCCCCAGGATGGCGGCGAACTCGTTGCGCTCCACCGCGAAGTCGATGGCCTGCAGTGCCTCTACCTTGTGGCCGCGCTTGTTGAACTCCTTGAAGACGGAGTGGAGCGTGATCGCCGGCTCAGCCATGAGCCTCCAGCGTCCGCCACCGGAGCACCAGCCGCGACAGGCCGACGATGACACGATCAGAGACGAAGCCGAGCAGGCCGACCGAGAACATCGTGGCCACGCAGATGTCCATCCGCCCCACGTAGTACGCGTCCCACAGCACGTAGCCCAGCCCCGACTTCACCGCGATCATCTCGGCCACGATCACCGCCGTCCACGCCACGCCCACGCCGAGCCTCAGGCCCGTGAAGATCGACGGCAGCGCCGACGGCAGCACGACCTTGCGCAGGACCGTCGGCTCGCCCGCGCCCAGCATGCGCGCGGCACGGAGCAACAAGAGATTGGTGTCGCGCACGCCGTGAGTGGTGTTGACGACGATCGGATAGAAGGCGCCGAGCGCGATCAGGAAGAGCGCGCCGGCGTCGTAGATGCCGAACACCGCGATCGAGAACGGCAGCCACGCCGTGATCGGCACGGGCCGGAGGAGCTGAACGGACGGATCGACGATGCGCGCGACCAGGCGGTTCCAGCCGATGAAGAGTCCGAGCGGGATGCCGACGCCGGCGGCGATCACGAATCCTTCGAAGACCCGTCGCGCGGAGTAGACGACGTTCGCCACCCAGGTGCCGGAATAGGGCGAGAGGCTGAGCCCGGGCTTGCCGAAGATCCAGCGCTGCCAGGACTCCGCGACCTGGGCCGGCGGGGGAATGATTCCCGGCATCACCCACTGGCGCGTCACGGCGACGTGCCACAGCCCGAGCAACAGGAGCGGCAGCAGGATGAACCACGGGCCGCGCCGCGACATCGGGCGCTCCCGCTACTGGTTCTGGCCGAGCTCCGCCGGCGACTTGCCGGTCGCCTTGGCCAGGAACTCGAACGTGTAATGCTGGGCGATCTCACCCGACACGTCGCGGGTGATCACGCCGTTGTCGGAGAGGAACTTCGAGATCCGCGTGATCGACGCGAGCGGCAGCGTGGCGTCGAGCTTCGTGATCCGGATCGACTCGGCGGCGATCGCCTCCGGCAGCCCGGCCTTCTCCGCGTAGATCTTCAACCAGCGCTGAGGATTGGCCTGGGCGTATTGCAGCACGTCGATGTAGGCCACGACCAGCCGTTGCACGGCGTCGTGGTTCTTTTCCATGAAGCCGCGATTCACGGCGAGCACCGAGATGAGGCCGCCCACCGCCTTGGAGCGATTGTGGTCGATCGTCGGGTACTGCGCGAAGCCCTCCGTGATGCCCTGGGCGCAGAAGGGCTGCCACACCACGGCGAGGTCGATCTCCTTGCCCTGGAGCGCCTTCAGATAGTTGGCACCGCCGCCGACGATGTTGGTGATCTTGAGCTTGCCGTAGTCACCGCCGTTCTCGGTGACCGACGCGGCAAACTTCAGCCACGAGATGGAGCCCGCGCCGATGCCGATCTTCTTGTCGGCGAGCTGCTTCCAGTCCTTGACGTCGTCGCCCTTGCGCACGATCAAGCAGTCGTTGCCGGAGCCCACGCCGGCCACGCCCACCAGCGACTTCGCGCCCTGGGCGACCGCCAGCGTGATGTCCTGGGGCCCGAACGCGGTGATGTCGAGGTCGCCGGACGCCAGCGCTGTCCGCGCGTCGGCGAAGCGTTGGAACATCACGTTCTCGATCTGGATGTTGTACTTCCCGACGTAGTCCGGCAGCAGCCAGAGCGGCGAGAGCGCGGGGACGTTCGTCATCCCCATCTTCACCTTCAGCGACGTCGGCAGTGGCTTACGGATCGCATCACCCTGGGCGAGGGCGCTGGCGGCGGTCAGCAACACGGCGGCGGCAACGACGGCGGCTCGCTTCATCGGGCGTGCTCCTTTGGAGGTGGCTGCGGAACGGGTGGCTTGTTGGGCTGGAGGTGGCCGCACCGTCGGCACGTGCGCAGATCGACGCTGGCATCGAATTGCTCGATGGCGCTCTTGAGCTGCTTCTCGATATCGGCCACGTGCATCGTGACCTCGTGCAGCAACGTGTCACAGCGCTCGCAGAACCACTGTAGCGCTTCGGTCTGGTCGGGCCCGCGCTTGACCTCGATCACCAGTCCCCAGGTGCCCGCCGGCCGGTGCGGCGCATGCGGCGTGAGCGCCGGCATCAGCATGATCTCGCCCTCGCGGATCACCTGCTCGTGGCGCCGGCCGCCCTCGATGTACTCGAGGACCATGTCGCCCCTGAGCATGTAGAAGATCTCGTCGGACGGGTCGACGTGGAAGTCGCGCCGGGCGTTCGGGCCGTGGATGACCATCGCCGTGAACTGCGAGTCCTCCCAGATGACCTTGTTGCCGACGGGCGGCTCGAAGGCGTGACGGTGCTCGTCGATCCAGTCCCAGAGCTGGCGCGAGACGAGAGGCTTCGTGGCCGGATCTCCCGACGCCGACTAGCGGAGGGCGTCGCGCAGCTCGCGGGCGAGCAGCTCGACGGTGCCGCGCGTGCCGCCGGCGAGCTTCAGCTTCCACTCGCCCTCGGTCTCGAACCGACGGTCACGCAGCCGCTCCGCCCACGGCTTGATCGCGTCGCGGATGGCGTGAGCCTCGAAGGGATCGCGGCGCATCTCCTTGGCCCGCGCCATCACGTCGGGCACGACGCGGATGAACCCGCGCAGCGCGGCGCCGGTCTTGATCGAGTACTTGCGGCCTGCCCACGCATTGGGGAAGGTGTTGGCGATCGCCTTCACGTAGTTCAGGAAGAAGCGCTTGGCCCCCTGGCGCAGCTCCTGGATCCGCGCCCCGCCCCCGATCTTCTCCACGGTCTCGAAGAGGTCCACGATCTCCTCGGCCAGCGGCGCCTGGCTCACACGCCCGCGTCCGGTGCCCAGCATCTTGATCTCGCCGTGCAGCGGCGACGTGTCGTCCTCGTTCAGCGAGCGGATGACGTCGTGGGCGAGGGCCTGGTTGGGATCGGGATAGAGCTTGCGGCCGGCCAGGCTGATGATGTGCGACGGGTTCAGCCGTGTGTGCTTGGCGTTGATGGTGACGAACAGCTCGACCGTCTGCCGCGCGTCGAGCGCGTCGAAGAGCACCGCCGGCACGTCGAGGCCCAGCTGCTCGCCGGCCTGGCTGAGCGCGTGCAGCGCGAGCAGCCGGTGCTGGCCGTCGAGCACGCGGAGGACGCCGTGCTCTTCGGGAATCTGCAGCAGACCGATGTCGTGGTGGCCGCCGACCGGCGTGAAGGTGAAGCGCTTCTCGGACGTGATGATGACCGCGCCCGGGATGGGCGGGAGCGTCCCCGCGTCCTTGCACTCGCGGTAGTACGCCACGAGCTCGTCGATCTTCCGGCGGATCACGGGCCGCTGGTACGCCGCCTCGCTCTCGCTGATCCGGCGCTCGAGCGAATCCCAGTTGACGCGGGCGCGCGACGGCTTGGTCTTCTTGCCCTTCGCCTTGTCGTCGCCGTTGGGGCCGCCGGAATAACCGAGGACCTCGAACTTCACGAGGCGATCGATGTCCTTGGCCGAAAGTCCGGCCTGATAGAACTCGACGCCGAACTGCTTGACGCGCCGCGCAGGTACCGTGATCATGGGTACGTCAGGGTACCCGACCGGCAAGTCCCTGTCAATAGAGGCGTTTTTGGTCTATCGCCACCTGTAGGTGCCGGCCCCGGCGGGAACACTACGGATCGGCGGTCTCCCCGAGGGCTCGATGTCTACTTTTGTGGACACTAGCGTCGCGTCCGCGAAGCATGCGATGGTGGCGACGCCGTGGACGCCGAGCTTGTCACGCTCCTGCACCAGCATCGCGACGAGATCCGCCGGCACTTCGATGTCGTGGTGGAGTCGTTGCAAGCCCAGATGGCGACCGCCGAAGAGCTCCGCGCCCTGCGGGCCGAGCTTGCGGTGATGTACTCACTGCTCGATCGCCGCCTGGCCCGGCTGGAGCCCAACGGCCCGGGTCTCTGATCATCCCGGCCGGCGCCTACTTCAGTCCGAAACGCTCGGCGGCGAGTCCCGCGATGTGGCGGCCGATGGCCAGGGAGGCCGTCGCCGCCGGCGAGGGCGCATTCAAGACGTGGATGGCGTCGGCCGACTCGACGATGCGGAAATCGTCCACCAGTGAGCCGTCGCGCAGGACGGCCTGGGCGCGTACGCCGGCACCGCCGCGGACGACGTCGTCCGGTCGCAGGTCGGGCACGAGGCGCTGGAGCGCCCGGACGAACGCGGCCGGGCTGAGCGAGCGATACACCTCGTACGCTCCGGTCCTCCAGTACCGCCGCGCCATCGCCCAGAAGCCGGGATAGCTGAGCGTGCCCCAGAACTCCGCCGGATTGAAGCGACCGAAGCGGTAGCCCTCGCGCGCGAACGCCAGCACGGCGTTCGGCCCCGCCTCCACGTCGCCGTGCACTGTGCGCGTGAAGTGGACGCCGAGGAACGGGAACTCGGGATCGGGCACCGGGTAGATGAGGCCGCGGACGAGTGAGCGCCGCTCGGGCTTGATGAAGTAGTACTCGCCGCGGAACGGGATGATGCGCACGTCGGGCGTCGCCCCCGCCATCTGGGCCACCACGTCGGAGTAGAGCCCCGCGCAGTTGACGATCCGGCGCGCGCGCACGGTCAGTCGCGGCGTCGTCAGCTCGAACTCGTCGCCGGCCCGGCGGATCGCCGTGACCTCGGCGTTCGTCTCGATCGTCACGCCGCGCCCGCTGAGCTCGCGCGCGAAGGCGGCGGCGACCTCGCCGAAGTCGACGATGGCCGTGTTCGGCGAGTGGATGCCCTTGATCGCCGCGGCGTGCGGTTCGAGCTCGCGCAGGCGGGCCTGATCGACCCAGGCCAGACCGGGCACGCCGTTGGCCGTGCCCCGCTCGTAGAGCGTCTGCAGCCGCGGCACCTCGTCGTCACGCGTGGCCACGATGACCTTGCCACAGCGCTCCACGCGGATGCCGTGCTCGGCGCAGAACTCGCTCACGAGGCGGGCGCCCTCGACACAGAGCCGCGCCTTGTAGGAGCCGGGCTTGTAGTAGATGCCCGAGTGGATGACCCCGCTGTTGTGGCCAGTCTGGTGCTGGGCGAGCTTGGCCTCCTTCTCGACGATGGCCAGGCGCGCCCGGGGGGCGCGCTCGCCCAGCGCGCGGGCGGTCGCGAGAGAGACGATGCCCCCACCGATGATCGCGACGTCGTAGGCGTCTGCCATGGCGCCGTAGTATATCCTGTGTTGTCCTAACCGAAACCAGCGGATTTCCTTGCGGTATCTAGCCTGATACTAGCGCGATGGCGCAGGGTCAGATAGTGAAGCCTCGGCCGCCCGTGGTGTCCTGGAAAACGGCGGGGCAACACCCATAGTTACGCCCGAACATATTTCTATTCTTGGGATGTGGCGGTCAGGGCCTCCGCGCGCCGCCGGCGCAGGCAGAGCGGACAGCGGGGCGGCCGATCCTCCTCGACGACCAAGCAGCGCAGGTGGATGAGATGGCCGCTGCGGCACTTGACGAAGAGATTGTCGGGCGCCTCGGGCGGCTGGCCGCAATTCGCACAGGTGCCTTCGGAGAACAGCGCCATCTGCGACGTCACCGAGACGTGCACGGTCGTGGCGGCCGCGGCGAAGGGGAGCGGGACGCTGCACCGGAGCTGATCGAGCAGCTCGCGGGTGAGCCTGCTCGTGCGGTGCATCACCACGAGCGAGCCGATGAAGCACACGACGATCATGGCGTTCCCGACCGCGTCCAGGATTTTGCCGCGCGTCAGGTCGAGGATGAGGCCGTAG
>QHTB01000040.1 GCA_003220615.1 Candidatus Rokuibacteriota bacterium | reverse complement strand
CGGCGCTCGCGATAGGCCGCGAGGTGCGGAGCTTTGCGGTGAACATCGAACGCGGCGTCATCCTTATACTGCTCGTAGAAGATGAACAGGTCGGGATCCTTGGTCGACCGGTGCGGCCGGTAGACGAGGCAGCCCGGCTCGGCCTTGCGCACCGCCGCCACCTGCTCCCTGAGGAGCGCCGCCAGCGCATCGCCCTTCCCCTTCGTGGCTCTGACCTTCGCGACCACCGTCAACACGTCAGCCATCGTTCGTCCTCTCTTTGCCCCCGCAAGAAACGGGTGGGCGGGTGGAAACGTTTGCCGCATTACTTGTGCGCGCGTCCGAACTCCACGATCCTCTCGCGCACGCGATCCGGTGTCTGCTCGGGCGGCATCACCGGCCAGAACTCCGGCTCCGGCAGCAGCTCGCGCAGGTAGAACGCGCCGGATGCGGCGTGGGCCGGATCGTCGCCGGGCAGGATCAGCGCGGGCACCTTCATGGCCATGATCTCCTCGGGCTCGGCGCCCGGCGGCATGTCGCGATCGAAGAGCGTCCGGCCGCTCGCGGCCACGAGCCCGTGGTACCGCTCCGCGTCTTGCGCCTGGAAGCCTTCGGCGAAGCGCGTGTCGCGCACGAGCACGGACGCCCACGGCCCCGCCTCCGGATCTTGCCAGAACGATTTGCCCTCGTGGGCGCGCTTCACCACTCCCGCCAGCCCGTGCTCCTTGGCGAAGCGCGCGTGCCGCGCGAAGCGGTCGCTGCCGTTCAGCTTCCAGCGGTACCCGCCCACCGGCCAGTGCAGGACCAGCGCCTTCGTCGCGTGCGGATAGCGGGCGGCGAACGCCAGCGCCACCGAGCAGCCCATGCATCCGCCGAGGACGTACGCCTCGTTGATCTTCAGGTGATCGAGCAACCCCTTGGCCTGATCGGCGAAGAGCGACCACGAGAGCTTCTCGACGCGTCCACCCGAAGCCCCGGACTCGCGCCGGTCGTAGGCGATCAGCGTGAAGTCACTGGTGAGCGTGTCGAGGGGCCGCATGCCCTTCCACACGCCCGCCGTCGTCCACTTCTCCATCGTGGCGTCGAAGCCGCCGGGCGCCAGCATGAGCAGCGCCGGGCCCGAGCCCTTCACGACATAGCTGACCTCGAGGCCGTCGATCGTCGCCGTCGCCATCGTCTCCTCCCTCGATCAAGCCGCTCCGGGCGGGGCGGCGACGACGTCTTCGTACCGGTGGCGTCGAGTGATCAGCTTCGAGTGGAGAAAGACGTCGAGCGTGACCTCGAAGGCGGGGCGCGTGATCTCAACGTGAGGCGTCCAGCAGCCGAGCTTCTGGTAGTACGCGATCGTCGACGTCAACACGGCCCGGTCGATGTCCGGGAAGAACGAGGCTTCAGCCTCGGCGATCCTGGCCGCCGGCGTGGCGAGGAGCCAGGCGCGCGCCTTCCGGTACGCGCGCATGAACCGCCGCGCCACGTCCGTCTCGAGCCACTGGCGCGTAGCGGCCAGGCTGGAGAACGCGCAGGGGCCGATCGCCTCACCGACCGACGCCACGACGTGGCCGACGCGGTCGTGCTCGAGCTGCTGGGGCGCCGGTCCCTGCTGGTGGATGTAGTCGCCGTCGCCCTTGCGGAAGGCCTGATCCATCTGTCCGCTGGGAACGTCCATCGCGTTGATGGCCCCGTAGTCGAGGCCGCGGCGATGACAGGCGTACTTGAACATCGCCAGCGGCTGGCCGCCGTGATCGACGAGCACGCGCCGGCCCTTGAGCTTGTCCCAGGTGAACGACGGATCGGCGGCTCGGCCGGTGAGGAAGAAGCCGTCCTTCTCGTTGATCTGGGCGAAGTGCACGGCCGGCGGCTTCTGCCCTTTCTCGAGCGGCCCGAAGCCCTGCGAGGGCGCCGACTGGCAGACGTGCACGGTCCCGTCGACGACGCCCTCGATCGCCGACTTGCCGGCGGGCGCGATCGAGTGCTTCGGCTGCAGGCCCTCGTCTTTCAAGAAGCCGCCCGCGATGGTGGCGATCAGCGGCGAGTAGAAGGCGGAGAAGCGCGTGAACTGGATGCTGATCTCGTTGCTCATCGAAAGCCTCCCAAGGATCAGATCGTGCGCTCGGCCTCGAGCGCGCGGATCTCGGTGTCGCTGTACCCGAGCTCCTTCAAGACCTCGTGACGATGCTGGCCGAGGAGCGGCGCCGGCGTGATCGTCGTCGGTGACGCCGAGAGCTTGATGGGGTTGCCGACCGTGACGTAGCGACCGCGCACGGGGTGCTCGACGCCGACGATCATGTCGCGGGCCTGAAGGTGCGGGTCGGTCAGGACCTCGCCGGTGTCCAGGCACGCGCCGCACGGCACGCCGGCGCCGGCCAGGATCTTCATCACCTCGTGTTTCGAGCGCTCTCCCGTCCAGGAGGAGACCAGGGCATCGACCTCGGTCTTGTGGCGCCAGCGGGCGTCGCCCGTCTCGTAGCGCACGTCACCGATGAGGTCGGCACGGCCGATCGCGCGCAGCAGCGGGTGCCACATCTGCTGCTGGACGAAGATGAACACGTAGTCGTTGGGCCCGCCCCCGTGACAGCGGTACGTCGTGCCCGGCACGCCGGCGCCGAGCTGGTTGCCCGTCCGCTCCATCGGCTTTCCGAAGCGCTGGTGATCGCGCAGGCTGACCCGGATCAGGTTGACGACGGCGTCCTGCATGGAGATCTCGACCTGCTGGCCCTCGCCGGTGGCCTGACGCTGCATGAGCGCGGCGAGGATTCCGATGACGCAGTGCATGCCGGTGCCCGAGTCGCCGATGGACGGCCACATGTACGTCGGCGGCCCGTCGGGAAAGCCCGTGACGCTCATCGCGCCGCCCATGGCCTGGGCGATCGGCTCGTAGCTCTTGTACTCGTGATAGGGCCCGTACGATCCGAACCCCTTGATGCTCGCGTACACGAGACGCGGATTGAGCTGGCGCACCGTGGGGTAGTCGAAGCCCAGCCGGTCGAGCACGCCCGGGCCGAAGTTTTCGAGCAGGACGTCGCCGGTCTTGAGCAGCGCGCGAAAGACGTCCTTGCCCTTCGGGCTCTTGAGGTTGAGAGTCAGGCTCCGCTTGTTGCCGTTGAAGGACAAGAAGAAGAGGCTGTCGGCGTCCGGCCGGTCCTTCAGGGTGTCGCGGGCCGCATCGCCCTTGCCGGGCTCCTCGACCTTGATCACGTCCGCCCCCAGCCACGCCAGCATCTGGCCGCAGGACGGGCCGGCCTGGTTGTTGGTGAGATCGACCACGCGGATTCCGGTCAGGGCTCTGCTCATGGGCAGGGATGATATCGCGATAGAATGCGTCACTTCTCGCTCAGGAGGCCGCTGATGACATATCGGACCGGGCGCTGGCCGTGGGCCCTCACCTGCCTGGTGGCCGCCGTCACGCTCGGGGCCGTCGCGCTGACCTCGGCGCAGGAGAAGCCGCGGTCGGGCGGCGAGCTGATCTTCGTCGTCCCTGCCGAGCCGCCGAGCTTCGACGCGCACCGTGAAGAGACCTTCGGCATGCTGCATCCGGCGGCGCCCCACTACAACACGCTGCTGAGGGTCGATCCCTTCGACAAGACGGGCACCAAGTTCATCGGCGACCTCGCCGAGTCGTGGACCGTCTCCAGCGACAAGCGCACCTTCACCTTCAAGCTGCGCCGAGGCGTGAAGTTCCACGACGGAAGTCTCATGACGTCGGCCGACGTGAAGTCGTCCTACGATCACATCATCTTCCCGCCGCCGACGGTCGCCTCGAGTCGCCAGGCCGCCTACCATCTCGTGGAAGCGGTGGAAGCGCCCTCGCCCGACACCGTGGTCTTCCGGCTGAAGTGGTACGAGGCGTCGTTCATCGCCAATCTCTCCTCGCCCTGGAACTGGATCTACCGGGCTGAGATCCTGGCCAAGGACCCCCGCTGGTACGAGAAGAACGTGAATGGAACAGGGCCCTTCAAGTTCGTGGAGTACCAGCGCGGCTCGCACTGGGTCGGGAAGAAGAACCCGGACTACTGGGACAAGGGCAAGCCGTACCTCGACGGCTACCGCGCGATCTTCATCAAGGATCCGTCCGCCCAGGTGGCGGCGGTCCGCGGCGAGCGGGCGATGATCCAGTTCCGTGGGTTCACCCCGTCGGAGCGGGATCAGCTCGTGGCGGCGCTCGGCAACAAGATCACCGTGCAGGAGAGCCCGTGGAACTGTTCGATCGGCGTGACGCCCAATCAGCAGAAAAAGCCGTTCGACGACAAGCGTGTGCGCCGCGCGCTCACCCTGGCGCTCGATCGCTGGAACGGCTCGAAGGCGCTGTCACGGATCGCCCTCGTGAAGGACGTGGCAGGGATCCAGGTGCCGGGGACGCCGTGGGCGACGCCGCCCGAGGAGCTGACCAGGCTGGCCGGCTACGGCCACGACATCAATGCCGCGCGCGCCGAAGCCCGGCGCTTGCTGAAGGAGGCCGGGGCCGAGGGATTGTCGTTCACGTTGCTGAACCGCGCGGTGCCCATGCCCTACGAGCCGGTGGGCGTCTGGCTCATCGACCAGTGGCGGCAGATCGGGGTCACCGTCAAGCAGACGGTCCTCGAGTCGGCGGCGTGGCTCCAGGCGCAGAAGAACAGCGAGTTCGAGGTGTCCGTCACCGCCACCTGTAACTCCATCGTCGAGCCCGACATGGACCTCCACTGGTTCCTGACCACCTCGCCGTGGAACATCGGCCGTCACAAGGACACGATGCTCGACGAGCTGTACCAGAAGCAGTCGCGCGCGGTCGACCCCGAGGAGCGCAAGAAATATCTCCGGGCGTTCGAGAAACGGCTCTACGACGAAGAAGTGGACTACATCCTGGCGTTCCAGTGGCACCGGATCATCCCGCATTCGTCCCGGGTGCACGGCTGGACGGTGACGCCGAGTCATTACCTGAACCAGCAGCTCGATACGGTCTGGCTCAGCGAGTAGGTCAGGCTTCGGATCCGGTCAGCGCCGCGCGTGACGGCGCACGAAGTCCTCGTCGACCGTGATCCCGAGCCCGGGCCGGTCGGGGATCTCGATCTGTCCGTCGACCACCGTGAACGTCTCGTGCACCAGCTCGTGCAGCATCGGGTTGGCGCCCAGCGAGTACTCGAGGATGAACCCCGCGCTCTGGCTGGCGGCCAGTGCGACGCCAGCCGCGAACGCGGGCGCTCCCGACCAGAGGTGAGGCGCGAGCCGTAAGTTGTACGCGGAGGTGACGGCGCCGATGCGCACGCCCTCGGTGATCCCACCCGCGATGGCCAGATCGGGCTGGAGGATGTCGGCGGCGCGCAGCTCGGCGATCTCGCGGAAGTCGTGGCGCGTGAACTCGCTCTCACCGGTCGAGATCGGCACCGCCGAGGCGCGACGCACTTCGGCGAGGCCGGTCTTGTCGTCCGCCGTCACCGGCTCTTCCAGCCAGTAGAGATCGCAGTCCTCGACCATTCTGCAGAACGCCTTCGCCTCCGCGACCGTCCACGTCCCGTGGGCGTCGGCCATCAGCTTGACGTCGGGCCCGAGAGCCTTGCGCGCGGCCCGCACGCGCGCCGCCGACTTGTGAGGCTCGCCGTCCATGACACCGACGCGCATCTTCACGGCGCGAAAGCCACCCTTCTCGACGTAGCCGAGGAGCTGCTCGCCGATGCGCGCCTCGTCGGCCCATCCTCCCGAGGCGTACGCCGGCATGCGCTCGGCGCGGCGCCCACCGAGGAGTCGCCAGACCGGAGCGCCGAGCGATTTGCCGAGCAGGTCCCAGAGCGCGATGTCCACGCCGGCGATCGCCGAGATCGAGAGCCCGCGCCGGCCCAGCTGGGGCAGCACGTGACCGCGGTCGACCGCATAGCCCTCGCGCGGCGTGTTGTACATCACGTCCCACAGCCGGCTGATGTCGCGCGGGTCCTGACCCACGAGCAGCGGCGCATAGTCCTGATTGATGATCGCCGCGAGCCCATGGGCCGAGGCCGCGCTGCCGACGCCGGCCTTGGCTTCCCCCCAGCCGTAGAGCCCGCCGTCCGCCGTGATCTTGACGACGACGGAGTCGAACGACGCGATGCGGCCGAAGTCGCTGACGTGCTGCCGCTCGAAGGGGATCGGCACGTGGACCCAGGTGGCCTGGACGCTGGTGATCTTCATCGGACCGATCCTCTGACGTGCTCGAGCTCGGCCGGATCGCCGGAGATGGTCGTGCGTTGCATGAGCCGCTTGTAGCGCGTGGTGTCGAACGGCGTCGCCCGGTGCAGGACGCACCGGTTGTCCCAGATCACCAGGTCGCCTTCCCTCCACTCGTGGCGGTAGCAGAACTGGGGTTGCGTCATGTGATCGAGGAGCTGCTTCAACAGCGTCCGGCCGTCCTCGACCGGCATGCCGACGACGTGGGACGCGTGAGCGCCGAGGAAGAGCGCTCGCTTGCCGTTCACCGGGTTCGTCCGGACCAGCGGATGGCGGACCGGCGGGTACTCGGCGCGTTCCTTCTCGGTAAAGAAGCCGGGTTTGATCTGGTCGCGCGACCAGGAGAAGTCGTGGACCGCGACGGCCGTCTCGACCCGACGCTTCACGTCCTCGGGCAGCGACGGGTACGCCGCCCGCCCGCTGGCAAACTCGGTGGCGCCGCCCTCCGGTGGCACGATGCGCGCCGAGAGCAGCGAACAGAGCGACGGGACCTCTTTGAACGAGCTGTCGCTGTGCCAGAACGTGTTGGCGAGCTGGTAGATCATCCGGCGATCGTCGGGCGGAATGACCTCGCCCGTCGTGATGTCGAGGTTCGACTGGCGCGCGAAGGGCGTGCCCGCCGCCGGGTTGATGCTGCGGGTGACCTCGAGGTTTCCGAAGCGCCGGCTGAAGGCGATCTGCTGCTCGTCGTCCAGCGGCTGGCCCCGGAAGAGCAGCACGGAATGCTCCTCGAAGGCGGCGCGGATCTCCGCCCACGCCGCATCGGAAAGCGGCCGCGTGATGTCGGCGCCGTCGATCCGGGCGGCGAAGCTCGGAGCGAGGCGACTGACCGTGATCGTCATCGCGCGACTCCGAAGGCCGCGGCCTTGGCGGCCGGATCGTCGGACGCATCCAGCCGGTCGCGGACGCGGCGCAGGAGTTGTCCGACGGCTGTCTCAGCCCAGAACCACCGCGTGATCTCGTCACCACCCGCCGCCGGCGTCTTGATCATGTAGGCCTCGAAGTAGAGCGCCTTCAGATCGTCCGCGCAATAGCGGATGAAGTTCGGCCGGGGCACGTCGGTGGGACGCGCGTCGAGGTCGGCGTCTTTCCGGCGGCAAAGCGCCGACCGTGGTGACGATCGCCAGGCGGCAGGCCGCCATCGGCGTGGCCAGCCGTGTGAAAGGCGACGTGTCGTTGA
>QHTB01000039.1 GCA_003220615.1 Candidatus Rokuibacteriota bacterium | reverse complement strand
TCTGCGGAGCTGGCCACGCGGCGCGAGACGAGGATCTGGCCCCCCTTGGCCTCGCCGCACAGGCGCGCGGCCAGGTTCGTCACCGTGCCGATGGCGCCGTAGTCCCAGCGTCCTTCGAAGCCGATGGCCCCGATGGTCGCGTAGCCCTGCGCGATACCGACGCCCACGTCGAGCTCGTAGCCGAGCTTCTCCCAGCGCACGGCGAGCTCCTTGACCCGATCGCGCATCGCTACCGCCATGCGGATCGCGCGCTCGGCGCCCGGGCGCGCGAGCTCGTACGTGAGGGTCTCGACGTTGCTCTTGACGGTGCCGAAGCGCTGCGCGCTGTTCAGGATCGGCCCCAGCTCGCGCTGCACCCGCGCGAGGACGGCGAACGCCTCGGTGATTTCCGTCAGCTGCCGCTGTCGTCTCGCCTCGCCGGCCTCGCCGCGGAGCGGCGAAATTTCCTCTTCCATGTGCTCCTGGATACGGCGGAACAGCGGCTGGCTGGCCTCGAGGTAGCGCAGCCCGACGACCTGACGCCGCGCGATCTCCAGCGAGTCGTTGATCTCGCCGAACAGGAAGTACGTGGCCAGCGCCAGCGGGATGCCGAACAGCACGCTGATGAGCAGGAACTTCCGGGGGTAGGTGAGCCGGTCCATGAGGGCCACGGCGGGCGCGAACAACCGGCGTTTCACCCGCGAAGCCTATCACGAGCTAGAATATCCGGCCATCACGGAGCCATTCGTGGCGAGCGGGAGGCCAGATGCCGGAGAGTCCGTTACCGTTCCACGTGCGCAAGATCGGCCATGTCGTGCTCAACGTCAGCGCTGCAACACCGATCACCACGGCGTCGCGCTGGTCGGCGGCGCGCCCCGGTCCGGCCACAGCACGCTCAATCACTTCGCGTTCGAGGTGGGGACGCTGGACGAGGTGTTCCGCGCCCGCGCCTGGCTGCGCAAGAACGGCGTGCCCATCCACTTCGAAGGACGGCGGCGCGCCGGTTGTCAGATCGCCGTCGAGTTCAAGGATCCGGACGGCAACAACCTCGAGATCTACTGGGGCCTGGACCAGGTCGGCACCGGCGGTGACGTGCGACCGGCGAGCGAGTGGCGCCAGGCCCTGACGCTGGAAGACGCCGTCGCCAACCCGGTGGCGGGCCAGCGGCTGCCCGCGGTCTCCACCGGCGACTGACACCCGACGCCGGCGACCAACACCCCGGCAAGAGAGGAGTCACATGCGAATCCCGGCGAAGCACATCCACGAGCAGCTCGTCGCCGTCCTGCGCGCGTGGGGGATGTCGGACGCGTACGCCGAGACCACGGCCGAGATGATGGTCGAGACCGACCTGCGCGGCGTCGACTCTCACGGCATCTCCATGCTGCCCACCTACGACCGCGAGTTCCGCGCGGGCCGGCTCAACATGCGGCCGCAGTTCAAGATCGTCCGCGAGGGCCCGGCGTTCGCGCTGATCGACGCCGACGCCTCGCTCGGTCACCCGGTGTCCGTGTACGGCATGAATCTCGCCGTCGACAAGTGTCGGGCCAGCGGCGTCGCCGTCGTATCGGTGTTCAACTCGCATCACTTCGGCGCGGCCGGCTGCTACTCGCGCATCGCGGCCGAGCGCGGCGTGATCGGCATGGTGACCGCCTCCACGCGCGGCGTGTCGATGGTGCCAACGTTCGGCGCCGAGCCCGTGATGGGCACCAATCCGCTGGCCTTCGCCGCGCCGGCCAGGCGCAATCCGCCGTTCCAGCTCGACATGGCGACGACGACGGTGGCCGCGGGCAAGGTGAAGGTCCACAAGCTGAACCATCGCCCGCTGCCGCCAGGCTGGGTCGTCGACGCGGGTGGCCAGCCCGTGACCGATGCCGAAGAAGCGTTTCGTTACGTGTTCGACCGGCCCGAGGGCGGGATCACGCCGCTCGGCGGCGCGCGTGAGGTCGGAGGTCACAAGGGCTACGGGCTCGCCGTGATGGTGCACATCCTGGGCGGCGCGCTGTCGGGCGCCTCGTTCTCGCCGATTCGCAATCGGACGCAGCAACCCTCCGATCCGCACAACATCGGCCACTTCTTCCTGGCCATCGATCCCCGCGCGTTCCGCGCGGAGGGCGAGTTCGAGAACGACCTCGACCAGGTGATCGACGTGCTCCACGGCGCCAAGCGCGCCGATCCCGCCCAGCCCGTTCTCGTCGCGGGCGATCCCGAGATGGCGACGCGCGCCGAGCGGCTCCGCGCCGGCGTGCCGGTTCCCGACGATCTCATGGAGCAACTACGCGCGGTGGCGAAGAGCGCGAGCGTGCCGTTCGTGCTCGTGCCCTGACGTTGCCGACTTTGTCGGCACCGCGTTGACAAGCGGTCCATCGGCGGGGAGACTCCACGCTCGAGAGGAGCCCTGACCCGATGACGAAGACCGTCGTGGTGCTGCCGGGCGAGGGGATCGGGATCGAGGTCGTCGACGCGACCTGTGACGTGCTCGTCGGCGCCGGTCTGCCGCTGAAGATCCTGACGCCGCCGCAGGTCGAGGGCGCCACGCCTACCGTGGCCGGATCCGTTCCCGACCAGACCAAGCAATTGGCGCGCGAGGCGGATGGCGTGCTCTTCGGCGCGGCGGGCCCGGCCACCACCAACGTCGTGAGCTGGCTGCGCTGGGAGATGCGCGCGTGGGCCGGCGTGCGGCCGATCCGTTTTCGTCCGGGCATGCGCTCGCCGCTGGCCGATCCCGAGGGCATCGACTACGTCATCGTGCGCGAGAACAGCGAGGGCATCTATCCCGGCCGCGAGGGCGACCTGACCGACCTGGCCCGCGTCATGCCCGATTTGCGCGACCGGAGCGGCCGCACCGTGAAGGAGTACGGCGAGGGACGCTTCGCGGTGAAGGTCGTCACGCCGGGTGGTGTCGAGCGCGTCGCGCGCTTCGCGAGCCGGTTGGCTCTCTCCCGCAAGGCGAAGGGCAGGCCCGGCAAGGTCACATGCGTGACCAAGTCGAACGTTCTGCGCAAGACGGATGGGCTCTTCCACGAGATCACCGAGCGCGTCGTGCGCGAGACCGGAGGCCTCACCTTCGAGCACTTCCACGTCGACGATGCCGCGCGCCGCCTCGTGCGCTTCCCGAAGTCCATGGACGTCGTGCTGTGCATGAACCAGTACGGGGACATCCTCTCCGACCTCGGAGCCGAGACGGCCGGTGGGCTCGGGCTGGTGCCATCGGGCAACTTCGGCGACGGCTGGGCATACTTCGAGCCCGTGCACGGCTCGGCCCCCGACATCGCCGGCCGCGGCATGGCCAACCCCACCGCGACCCTGCTGTCGGCCGCGCTGATGCTCGAGCACGTCGGACTCGGCCCCGAGGCCGGACGGCTCGAGGCCGCGGTGGGGCGCGTCTATCGCGAGGGCAAGACGCTCACGCCCGACCAGGGCGGAACGGCCACGACGCGCCAGATGGCCCAGGCTGTTCTTTCCGCGTACCGCAACGCCTGAGGACGCACCACACGTGAGGATGACACGATGAACGAGAACGCCTACCGAGTGCGCACCGAGCGCGGCCAGGTCCAGATCGGTACGTGGGTGACGATGATCCGCACGCCCGCGATTCTCACGCTGCTCCAGGCGGCGGGCCTCGACTTCGCCCGGGTGGACATGGAGCACTCGCCGTTCTCGGGCCCACGGACCTGGCCCAGGACCTCGGCGTGCTGGGGACGCCGCGGCAGCGCCAGGTCCTGGACGAGTACCGTCACCGACTGGTGGAGGCGGCCCGCAAGCACGGCAAGGCGGTGGCGATGCTGACCGACAGCGTGGAGGGCGTGCGCCAGATGATCGCGCTGGGCGCGACGATCATCAATTACTCGTCGGACGCGGCCGTGCTCCGATCGAGCTACGCGGCGATCGCCGAAGAGATCCGCCGCTCGGCCCCGGCGAACCGATAGCGAACCGAGATCCCCAGGGAGACCACCATGTACGATCTCTTGCTCAAAGGCGGCGACGTCGTCGATCCGTCCTCCGGGCTCAATGGCCCGTCCGACGTCGCGGTGCAGGCCGGTGCGATCGCTCGCATCGCGCCGAACATCCCGAGCGTCGAGGCCGCCCGGACGATCGACGTGACCGGCAAGGTCGTTGCCCCCGGCCTGATCGACGTCCACGCTCACGTCTTCGAGGGCGTCAACCGAACCGGCGTCAACCCGGATCTCGCGGGCGTGTACGCGGGCGTCACGACCATCGTGGATGCGGGCAGCTCGGGCTCGGCCACGTTCGCCGCGTTCCCGCGGCACATCATCCCGAGCTGCCAGACCGAGATCATCCCGTTCCTGCACATCTGCCAGACCGGGCTGGCGACGATGCCGGACATCATCGCCGAGAGCAGCATCAACCTCGACGACACGCTGCGCGTGGCCGATCAGCACAAGGGGTTGATCTGCGGGATCAAGGCCCGCATGGTCTCGCCCGCGCTCGAGATCATGGGCATGAAGATGCCGCAGCTCGCCAAGCGCGCCGCGCGCGAGAGCGGGATCAAGCTGATGGTGCACATCGGCGACACCGAGAAGCGCTATGACCCGATGGTGATCCGCTCGCTGCTGCCGCTGCTCGAGCCGGGCGACATCCTCACCCACTACTTCACGGCCAATCCCGGCGGCGTGCTCGACGGCAACGGCAAGCTGGTGCCCGAGGCCTACGACGCCGCGAACCGGGGCGTCTGGTTCGACACCGCTCACGGCCGGATGAACTTCAGCTTCGACGTGGGGCGCCGCATCATCGATCAAGGCCTGCTCCCGCACTGCATCAGCACCGACCTCACCGTGCCCGGCCGGATCAACACCGTGCACAGCATGACCGAGATGATGACGCGCTTCCTCGGCCTCGGTTTCACGCTCCCACAGGTCGTCACCATGTGCACGGCCAACCCGGCCAAGGCCATCGGCGCGGGGCAACGCCTGGGCAGTCTGATCGCCGGTCGGCAGGCCGACATCTCGATCCTCGAGCTGCGTGATGGCGACTGGATGGTGTACGACGTCCTCGGCGCCGGTCTGCGCGTGAGCAAAGCGGTCGTGCCGTTCCTGACCGTCAAACGCGGCCGCGTGTTCACGCCCGACTGGGGACCGCGCCCGTGGGGCTGGGAACCCGACCGCGTGCTGCCGGCCGCGGCGCCGATCCGCGGCGGCTGCTGCTGATGAAAATCGTTTCACCTGCCGATGCCAAAGCCGAGCTTAGTACTTATGTTCGTAAATATGATGACGTATTTTAGGCGCCGGTTGCCGGCGGCTCTTGCACACTCCCGAGTGGGAGGTGCCGATGCCGCGCCAGAGTCCATACGTCATCGAGCTGAGCAAGGCCGAGCGCAGGGAACTCGCAGCCAGGGCGCGGAAGCATACGCACCATATCCGATCACGATGTCCGATAGTCCGTCCGACGTGAAGCGCTCGCCGCTGCTCGGCGAGCACACCGACGAGGTCCTCGGAGAACTCGGCTACGGCGCGGATCAGATCGCCGCGCTGCGCACTGAAAAAGTCATCTGACACGAAAGACTTCAGGGAAAAAAGATGAGCAACCGCACCGACGTCAGGCGTGTTCTGGACACCGTCAAAGCCGAAGGACGCACCGCGCTCACGGCACCGGAAGGGAAAGTCGTGTGCGAGGCCTACGGGATCGCCGTTCCGAAGGAAGGCGTGGCGACGTCGGCCGCCGACGCCGCGAAGATCGCGACGGCGATGGGCTTTCCGGTCGTGCTCAAGATCGTCTCGCCGGACATCCTCCACAAGACCGAAGCGGGAGGCGTGCTGGTCGGCGTGAAGAGCGCCGAAGACGCCCAGAAGGGCTACGACACGATCATCGCCAACGCGAAGAAGTACAACGCGAAGGCGAACGTGCTCGGCGTGCAAGTGCAGGAGATGCTCACCGGCGGCCAGGAAGTAATCATCGGCGCGGTCACCGATCCGGTCTTCGGCAAGCTCGTCGCGTTCGGTCTCGGCGGCGTCCTCGTCGAAGTGCTCAAGGACATCACGTTCCGTCTCGCGCCCGCGACGGAGGCCGATGCGCTGTCGATGCTGGATGGCATCGCCGCCGCGCAGATCCTCAAGGGCGTCCGCGGTGCGCATCCAGTCAATCGCGACGCGCTTGCGAAGATGATCCAGAACGTGTCGCAGCTCATCGCAGACTATCCCGAAATTGCGGAGATGGATTTGAACCCTGTCTTCGCGACCAGGGATGACGCAATCGCGGCCGACGTCCGCATTGTCGTCAATTTCTCGCCGGCGCCGGCGCGGTATCGCCCGAAGCACGAAGACATCGTGCGCGACATGAACCGCATCATGAAGCCGAAGGCGGTCGCCGTCATCGGCGCATCGTCGGAGGCCGGCAAGATTGGCAACTCGGTCATGAAGAACCTGATCAACGGCGGCTACAAAGGGCAGATCTACCCGATCAACCCGTCCGCCGACGAGATCATGGGGCGGAAGGCGTACAAGAGCGTCATGGACGTCCCCGCCGACATCGACGTCGCGGTGTTCGCGATCCCGGCCAAGTTCGTCGCGGCCGCGATCGCCGAGTGTGGCGAGAAAAAGATTCCGGGCGCGGTCCTCATTCCCTCAGGGTTTGCCGAAGTCGGGAATCACGAAGGGCAGAAGGAACTCGTCTCCGTCGCCCAGAAATACGGCGTCCGCCTGATGGGCCCGAACATCTACGGCTTCTACTACACGTGGAGCAACCTCTGCGCGACGTTCTGCACGGCGTACGACGTCAAAGGCCACGCGGCGCTGTCGTCGCAGTCCGGCGGCATCGGAATGGCGATCATCGGCTTTTCCCGCTCGGCGAAGATGGGCGTCTCGGCCATCGTCGGTCTGGGGAACAAGTCGGACATCGACGAGGACGATTTGCTGACGTTCTTCGAGCAGGATGACAACACGCACATCATCGTGCAGCACTGCGAGGATCTGAAAGACGGCCGCGCGTTCGCAGAAGTGGCGAAGCGGGTGTCGAAGAAGAAGCCGGTCGTCGTGCTGAAGGCCGGACGAACGTCTCTGGGTTCCAAGGCCGCCAGCTCGCACACCGGAGCGCTCGCGGGCAACGACAAAATTTATGATGACGTGCTCAGGCAGTCCGGCGTGATTCGCGCGCGGTCTTTGCGCGAGATGCTCGAATTCGCCCGCGCGCTTCCGATCTTGCCGACGCCCAAGGGCGACAACATCGTCATCATTACCGGAGCCGGCGGCTCCGGCGTTCTGCTGTCGGACGCCGTCGTGGACAACGGCCTGTCGCTGATGGCCTTTCCCCCGGACCTCGACGGAGCGTTCAAGAAGTTCATTCCCCCCTTCGGCGCATCCGGCAACCCCGTCGACATCACCGGCGGCGAGCCGCCGAAGACCTACCAGAACACCGTCCGTTTCGGGCTCGAGGATCCGCGGATCCACTCGCTCATCCTCGGGTACTGGCACACGATCGTCACGCCGCCGATGGTGTTCGCAAAGCTGCTGGCCGAGATCGTCGAGGAGATGCGAGGCAAGGGCATCGACAAGCCGGTCGTCGTGTCGCTCGCAGGCGACGTCGAGGTCGAAGAGGCATCTGAATACCTTTTCGATCACAAGATTCCCGCGTATCCCTACTCGACCGAGATTCCGGTGGACGTGCTCGGCGCGAAGTACAAGTGGGCGCGCGCTGCTGGATTGCTTTGACGTTGAACAGGACCGCGCGCGAACAAGGGGTGACGGACTGAACGGGATGGACGTCGTCGTCGACGGATTGACCTCTCCGGAAACGCTGCGCTGGCTCGACGCACAGCGTGTGGCCGGCGCCCGGTGGCCGTGAGTCTCGTGATGCTCGTCAGCTTCGACATCGACGGAACGCTCGAGATCGGGGAGCCGCCCGGCATCGTGTCCATCGCAATGGTGAGACAGGCCAAGCAGCGCGGCTACCTGATCGGGAGCTGCTCGGACCGTCCGATCCGCTACCAGCAGGACATGTGGCAGCGGCTCGGGATCGCTGCCGACTTCACGGTGCTGAAGCACCGCCTCGCGGATATCAAAGCCCGCTTCGCGGCGGCCGCCTACTATCACATCGGCGACACGGACGTCGACGACCACTACGCGACCGTGGCCGGCTTTCGCTTTCTCAAGGCGGATGCCGCCGCGCACCGCGCGTGGAGCGTCGAGCTGTTCGCCGAATAGCGGAGGAATGGAATGGACGATCTGGCGGCGTTGATCGATCTGAACCGCGACTACATCACGTCGGTGCAGACCTCGGACGTCCGGCGCTTCGACGAGATCCTGGCCGACGACTTCCTGTGCAGCAATCCCGACGGATCGCTCGTCGATCGCGCCGGCTTCCTGAAGCAGACGGCGGTGCCGGTCAAGATCTCCGGCCTCCAGGCCCACGAGGTCAACGTGCGCCTCATGGGAGACTTCGCGATCATTCACGCGAAGACGACGTACACGGGTCCGGACGGGCGCCCCGGCTCAGGTCGCTACACCGACGTGTGGGCGCGACGTCACGGCCGATGGCTCGCGGTCTCTGCCCACGTGACGCGGTGCTGAGCCGGCGATGAGCGCCGATCAGCGGACTCACGAGAAGATCTCGCCGCAGCTCTGCGGGCGCGCGGAGGAGCTCGGCGCCGGCCACGCGAAGGTCGTGCTCGACGCCAGCCAGGAGATGGCGGCCGATTGGCGCGGCCTGATCCACGGCGGATTCACGTTCGGGCTGGCCGACTACGCGGCGATGCTGGCCGTGAACGAGCCGACCGTGGTGCCGGCGAATGCGACCGCGAAGTTCCTCGCTCCCGTCGTGGTGGGCGATCGGCTCGAGGCCGAGGCAACCGTGGAGCAGACGGACGGCAAGAAGCGCTCGGTCAAGGTCACGGTGCGGCGCGCCGGCGCGGCCGTGATGGAGGGCGAGTTCCTCGCCGTCGTCCCCGACGGCCACATCCTGGACGTCGCTAGATCACGCCCTCGCGCTTGAGCGTCGCCAGGTCGTCGTCGCCGAGCCCCAGCGCTTTGCCGTAGATCTCGGCGTTGTGCTCGCCGAGGAGCGGCGCGCGGACCAGCTCGGTCGGCGAGTCGGACAGGCGGACCGGGTTGCCCGGCATCGGGAACTTGCCGCGCGTCGGGTGCTCCAGCTCGACGATGAACCCGCGCTGCCGCAGGTGCTCGTCGGCGAGGACCTCGTTCGAGTCGAGGACGGCCCCGCACGGCACGCCGGCGCCGGCCAGGATCTTCATCGCCTCGTGCTTCGTGTGCTTCTCCGTCCACGCCCCGATCATCGCGTCGATCTCGTCGATGAACTTCACGCGATCGCGCCGGTCGGCGTAGCGCGGATCGTCGCCCAGCTCGGGCCGGCCGCAGATCTTGGTCAGCGTCTTCCACATCTCGACCGTCGCGCAGTGCACGAACACGTAGTCGTTCGAGCCGAACGGACGGCAGCGATAGATGTTCGACGGCGACGCGGCCATCGAACGGTTGCCCAGGCGCGGAGACGGCTTGCCGCTCTGATAGCTCTCCCGCAGATGGATGCGGAGCAGGTTCACGACGGAATCCTGCTGGGCAACCTCGAGGAGCTGGCCGCGCCCGGTCGCGTGGCGCTGGATGATCGCCGCCAGGATTCCGATCGCCGTATGGAGCCCGGCGCCGGTGTCGGCGAGGCCGCCGATGGCCTTGGTGGGCGGGCCGTCGGGCGAGCCGGTCATGCTCATCGCGCCGGCCATCGCCTGGGCGATCCACTCGAAGCTCTTGTAGTCCGCGTAGGGCCCGGTGCTGCCGAAGCCCTTCACCGACGCCAGGATCAAGCGGGGATTCAGGCGCGAGAGCGTGTCCCAGCCGAGGCCGAGTCGGTCCAACGCGCCGGGCCCGAGATTCTCCACGACGACGTCGGCGGTCTTCGCCATGTCGCGGAACATGTCGCGCCCGCGCTCCGACTTCAGGTTGAGAGTCACGCCCTTCTTGTTGGAGTTCAGCAGCAGGAAGAACCACGCGTCCTCGCCGCGCTTGTCGGAGAGCGCGGTGCGGCCCTGCTCGCCGGAGGGCGGCTCGATCTTGACGACATCAGCGCCGAGCCACGCGAGCATCTGCGNNCGAATCCCATCGAGAGCCTTCGCCATTGAGTGGCCTCCAATTGTGGAGCCCATTATAGAGGAGCGCCCCGGGTTCGCCGGGACGCTCCGAACGCCTGGGGGGTGTGGGGGGCCATTTCGGGGCCCCCAGTTCTCAGTACCCCGTGATCGAGGAGGGGCCCGGGTTCCCCGGGGCACTCGCGGAGCGCCCCGGCTTTGCCGAGGCGCGTATCGAGGAGCGGCCCGGGTTCCCCGGGACGCTCCGAACGCTGGGGGTATGGGGGCCATTTCGTGGCCCCCATCTTCACGTCTGGTACGCCGAGAAGCGCACGGTCTGCGCCCGCGCTTGATCGTCGGTGATCACGTTGACGACGGCCGGCCGGCCGGCCGCGAAGGCGCGCTCCAGGGCCGGGCGGATCTCGCTCGGCTTCTCCACGAACTCGCCGTGGGCGCCGAGCTCCATCGCCATCCGGTCATAGCGCGTGAAGCCGAGCGTACGTCCCGGCTTCGGCAGCGGCAACTGCCACGGCGCATTCGCCGTCCACCCGCCGTTGTTCGAGAGCACGACGACCGTGTTGATGCGGTGGCGGACCGCGGTGTCGATCTCCATCGCGTTGATGCCGAAGGAGCCGTCCCCGTGCAGCACGAGCACCTGCTTGTCCGGCTTGGCCACCTTGGCGCCGTTGCCGAACGGCAGACCGGTGCCCATCGTGCCGAAGGCGCCGGAGTTGAGGCGATGCCCGGGCACGAACGTCGGAATCGACTGGCGCCCGAAGTTCAGGATCTCCTGGCCGTCGACGACGAGGATCGCGTCGCGCTTGACGAAGTCGCGGACCTCCTTGCAGAGCCGCAGCGGATGGATCGGCGTGTTGTCCGTCGACATCGCCTTCTCGGACTCCGAGTTCTTCTCGCCGTCGACGACACGGAGCTTGCCGACCCACGGCGCGTATTTCTTGGGATCGAGCTTGCCCTTGGCTTCCTCCCCGAGCTGCTCGAGGACGGCGCGCGCGTCGCCGACGATCGGCACCTCGACGTCGCGGTTCCAGCCGATCTGCGCGGGGTTGATGTCGACGTGAATGACCTTCAGGTCCTGCGCGAAGCGCGGCGGCGCGCCGAACTGCACGACCCAGTTGAAGCGCACGCCGACCGCGAGGATGACGTCCGCCTCACGGAACGCGGAGCTGCGCGCATTGAGGAACGAGAGGGGATGGTCGTCCGGCGCGCTGCCGCGCGAGAGCGGCGTCGTGTAGAAGGGGATTCCGCTCGCTTCGACGAACGCCTGGAACGCCTTGGCGGCGTCCGACCACCACACGCCGCTGCCCCCGAGCACGATCGGACGCGACGCCTTTCCGAGGAGCGCGATCGCTTCCTTCACCGCGCCTTCGTCGCCCCGCGCGCGCGGGAGCGTCTTCCACGCGGGCGGATAGACGACGCGCGACTCGTCGACCTTCTCGCCGAGGACGTCACCGGGCAGGTCCAGGTAGACGGGGCCGACGCGTCCGGTCGTCGCCTGGCGGAAGGCGGTCGCGAGATGTTCGGGGCTACGGCGCGCGTCGTAGATCCGCTCCGCCCATTTCGTGACCGGCTTGAACACGGCGAGCTGATCGATCTCCTGGAACGCCTCCATGCCGAACGACACGCGCGGGCTCGAGCCGCCGATGGCGACGAGCGGTGACGCGTTGGCGAAGGCGTCGGCCACGCCGGTCAGGAGGTTCGTCGCGCCGGGGCCCGAGGCGCCCATGCACACGCCCGGCTTTCGCATCACGCGGCCCCAGGCCTCGGCGGACAGCGCGGCGGCCTGCTCGTGACGCGTGTCGATCGCGCGAATGCCGAGCTTGATGCAGGTGGCTTCGGTCTCCAGCATCGGGCCGCCCATGATGTAGAACATCGTGTCGACGCCCTGTGACTTGAGGGCCTGCGCGAGGATTTCCGATCCCAACACCGTTCCCATGGCGGGGCTCCTTGTCTGCGTGCGTGCCCAGACTCTAGCACCGATCGGGCCACGCGAGGCGGGCCGGGTCCGGAGTATCATCCCCCCAGCCTGAGAGCCCGCGGGGGACGTCATGCTCACCAACCAACCGACCGAGGCCCGGAAGCTCCGAAACCGCCTGACCCATCCGATCGTCGACGCCGACGGACACTGGCTCGAGTACAACCCGGTGATGCGCGAGGAGTTCCGGCGCATCGGCGGCGACGCGGCCGTCGAGGCGCTGGCCATCGCCAGCGATCGGATTCCCAGCTCGTTGCGGATGTCGCTGGCCGAGCGCCGCCGGCGGCGCGTCGGCCAGGAGGCGTTCTGGTCGTCACCGAGCGAGAACGTCCTCGACCGGGCGACGGCGATGCTGCCGCGGCTGATGTACGAGCGGTTGGACGACCTCGGCATCGACTTCTCCGTCGTCTACCCGACGGCCGGGCTCTCGTACCACCGCATGCAGGACACGCGGCTGCGGCGCGCGATCTGTCGCGCCTACAACGTGTTCACGGCCGATCAGTTCCGCGATCTGTCGGACCGCATCATCCCGGCCGCCATCATCCCCATGTACACGCCCGACGAGGCGATCGAGGAGATCGAGTTCGCCGTGCGGCAGCTCGGCTACAAGGTCATCATGGTCGGCGGACTCATGCGCCGCCCGGTGCCGGCGCTCGCCGAGGAGCGTCCCGATGCCGCCAGCCTCGTCGAGTGGTACGACGTGATCGGCCTCGACAGCGACCACGACTACGATCCGGTGTGGGAGAAGTGTCGCGAGCTGCGCATCGCCCCGAGCTTCCACAACGGGGCGCGCTCGATCCTGCTCCGGAACTCGCCGTCGAACTTCTGCTTCAACCACATCGGCCACTTCGCCTCGGCCGGCCACGCCGTGTGCAAGGCGCTCTTCTTCGGCGGGGTCACCCGCCGCTTCCCCGATCTGAACTTCGCCTTCCTCGAGGGCGGCGTCGGCTGGGCGTGCATGCTCTACGCCGACCTCATCGGGCACTGGGAGAAGCGAAACGGTCAGGCGATCCAGTCGACCAAGCCGACCGCGCTCGACCGGGCCAAGCTGCTCGAGCTCGCCCGCAAGTACGGTCGTGACGAGATGACCGAGCGGCTGGCCCGCGGCGAAGGCCTCGAGGCCGATCCCGGGCTGACCGGCGGCGTCGAGGACGTCGACGACTATTTCCGCTGCAAGATCGGGCGCAAGGACGACCTCCGCGAGCTGTTCGTCCCGCGCTTCTACTTCGGGTGCGAGGCCGACGATCCGATCAACGCCTGGGCGTTCAACCGCCAGGCGAACCCGATGGGCGCGCGGCTCAATGCGCTCTTCAGCTCCGACATCGGCCACTTCGACGTCCCGGACATGGCGGACGTCGTCCCCGAGGCCTACGAGCTGGTGGAGCACGGACTGCTCACCGACGACGATTTCCGGGACTTCATGTTCGCGAACGCCGTGCGCTTCTGGGGCGAGGTCAACCCGGATTTCTTCAAGGGCACCGTGGTCGAGAAGGCGGCGGCGGACGTGCTCGGGAACGGCCGGTGATGGCCGGCACGATCGGGCGCCGGGACTTCGTCGGCGGCGTCGTGAGCGCGATCGTGGCCGGCGGCTGCACGACGCTGTCGGCGCCGAGCGCCGCTCCCAAGGGCGAGGGAGGCGCGATGTTCGTCTACGTCGGGTGCTACACCACGAAGCAACGCAACGCCCGCGGCGAGGGCATCAACGTCTACTCGATGGACCGGACCTCGGGGATCTGGACGCACGTGCAGCTCGTCAAAGATCTCGTCAATCCGTCGTGGCTGGCCCTCGACCAGCAGCAGCGCGTCCTCTATTCGGCGCACGGCGACGGCGAGGTGGTCACCGCGTTGTCGATCGACAGGTCCACCGGCCGGTTGAAGATGCTGGGCCAGCAGGCGACCGGGGGCAAGAACGGCGTGCGCATCGCCGTGGACTCGACGAACAAGTTCCTGGTCTGCGCGAACTACAGTTCGGGCACGGTGGCCGTCCTTCCCATCGCTCCTGACGGATCCCTGGGACCGCTCACCGATCTGGTCTCGTTGACGGGCACTCCCGGGCCGCACCGGACCGAGCAGTCGAGCCCGCACCCGCACGACGTGCCCTTCGACCGCTCCGGCCGCTTCGTCGTCGTCCCCGACAAGGGCCTCGACAAGGTCTTCGTCTTCAAGCTCGACACGACGCGGGGCAAGCTCGTGCCGAGCGACGCGCCGTTCGCGACGTCGCGGCCGGGCGCCGGTCCGCGCCACGTGGACTTCCATCCGAGCAAGCCCAACGCCTACGCCATCAACGAGCTGGACTCGACGATCACGACGTATCGCTTCGACGGGGCGTCGGGCGAGCTGAAGGCGCTCCAGGTCATCACGACGCTGCCGCCGAGCTTCACCGGGAACAACACGACGTCGGAGATCGCCGTCGCGCCGTCCGGCCGCTTCGTCTACGGGTCGAACCGCGGCCACGACAGCATCGCCGTCTTTGCCGTCGACGCCGGGACCGGCGTGCTCACGCCGGTGGACTGGGAGCCGACTCAGGGCAAGACGCCGCGCTTCTTCACCCTGGATCCCTCCGGGCGCTACCTCTACGCCGCCAACCAGGACAGCGACACGATCGTCTGCTTCCGCGTGGATCCGGGCAGCGGAAAGCTGAGCTCGACCGGCAACGTCGTGAAGACGGGCAGCCCGTCGAGCATCGTGTTCGTCTAGGCTCGCCAGTGCCCACGCCGCCCGGCCCGCGCTTTGGTCTCGGCAGCATCGTCAAGCATCGCGACTTCGGCCGCGGCCGCGTCGTCGCCTACGACGACGATCGCTACGTGATCGTCTTCCCGGGCGGCAACGCCCGGAGCGTGGCCTTCAGCTTCGAGGGCATGCAGAGCGACGGCGATCCCGGCGATCCCGACCTCGATCGCATCACGCAGGCGGTGCGCCACGTCCTTGGCGACCACGGCTGGCTCGACGTCGACCTCGAGCTCGGCAAGCGCTGGGTCGGAGGAACGCTCCGGCTCGTTCCCGGGCGCGACGACGCCCCGCCCAAGGACATCCCCATCGAGGTCTTCCTGAAGAAGCTCATCGGGGTTCGCGACAAGCTCCGCGTGCTCGAGCAGAAGCTCAACGGCCATGCCTCGCTGACCGCCGAGGAGAAGCTCGAGCTGCAGGGCTACATCACGCGCTGCTACGGCAGCCTCACCACCTTCAACGTCCTCTTCGGCAACCGCGCGAGCTGGTTCGTCGGCCAGGGCGAGAAGGAGGGCTAGGCCTCCTTCCCTCGCCGGCGGGCGCTCGTGGCCGGCGCCGGGAACTCGTTGGGGTCGATCGGGATCTCGATGACGGCCGGCGCGCCTGCGCCGAGCGCGGATCGCACGACGTCGCCGATCTGGTCGGGGTGCTCGACATAATATCCGCGCGCGCCGAACAGCTCGGCGAGCCGGTCGAAGCGCGGGTTGCCGAGGTCGGCGCCGACGTAGCGCTCGTTGTAGAAGTGCTTCTGGTAGGCCTTCTCCGAACCCCACGCGTTGTTGTTCATGACCAGCGTGACGGCGTTGATGCCGTGCCGCACCGCCGTCTCGAGCTCCTGCACGTTCATCAGGAAGCCGCCGTCGCCGTGGATGGCGAGCACGGGCGCTTCCGGGCGCGCGAGCTTGGCGCCGAGCGCGGCGGGAAGCGCGAAGCCGAGCGTGCCGAGGTCGAGCGGCGTCAGGAACGTGCGCGGCCGCGAGAAGTGCAGGCGGTCGTAGCCGTAGGCGGGAGCGGCGCCGGCATCGAGGGCGACGATCGTCTCGGGCGACAGCGCGCCGCGCAGCTCGGCGTACACGCGCTGGGGCTTCAGCGGTGACGAGGCGAGATTGCGCTCGGCGACGAGGCGCGCGTGGCGTTTGGTGCGGAGATCGCCGATCTCGTGGCGCCACTCGTCGCTGGTCCGCGCCATCCCGGCCCGGCCGAGCGCGGCGCGCAGCGCGGCGAGCGTTCCCCCGGCGTCGGCCTGGATCGCGACGGCGACGGGGTACGTGCGGCCGAGGTCGCGGCTGTCGATGTCGATCTGGACGATACGCGTCGCCGGCTGGATGTAGCGGTCGTCGTAGAACGTCGTGAAGTTGCCGAGCCGCGAGCCGACGACGAGCAGGACGTCGGCGCGGCGGCACGCCGCGGCAGCCTCGGGCGAGCCGGCGCGACCGAGCGGGCCCACGTAGAGCGGGTCGTCGTTCGGCACGGCGTCGTTGCGGCCGTAGGCGGTGATGGTCGGCCAGCCGAAATCGGCGCTCAGCTGTCGCACCAGGTCGTTGGCGCCGGCCCACGTCACGCCACCGCCGACCAGCATCAACGGCCGGCGCGAGGTGCGCAGCACGCTGACGGCGTCGGCAATCGCCTCGGGGCTCGGCGGCGAGGCGTGCAGCGGACGATAGCTGGACGGCTCGCCGAGCTCCGCGGTCACGGTCTGATCGTTGAGGACGTCGCGCGGGATGTCGATGAACACCGGGCCCTTGCGCCCGGTCATCGCGGTGCGCAGCGCGAGGCGGAAGAGCTCGGGGATGCGCTGGGGTGAGTCGATCCGGATCGAGAGCTTCGTCACCGGTGCCAGCATGGCGACGAGATCGAGCTCCTGGAACGCATCCTTATTATAGTGTCCGAGCGGCGGCCCCCCGGCGATCGCGACCACCGGCGAGTGGCCGACGTAGGCGGCGGCGATCCCGGTGATGAGATTCGTCGCGCCGGGTCCGGCCGTCACCAGGCACGCCGCGGGCAGCCCGGACACGCGCGCCAGGCCGTCGGCCATGAAGGCCGCGCCCTGCTCGTGGCGCACGTTGATGTACTCGACGCTCTTGTCGTCGTAGAGCACGTCGAGGACGTCGAGGAACGTCGAGCCCACGATCCCGAACACGTGGCGCACCTGCTCGATTTTCAGCAGCTCGATGATGGCCTGGCCCGCGCGCATGTCGCTCACGATTCGCCCTCCTGGTCCGGCGGCGCCCTTAGTATAGGGTCCCGGATGAGCCCGCGTCCGTCGACCGAGGGTTGGCAGCGCAACGTCTGGGCGCTGACGCTCTGTGTGTTCATCGCGTTCGTGGGCTTCCAGTTCTTCAACCCGTTCCTGCCGCTGTACATCCGCGAGCTCGGCGTGACCGATCCGGCGCGGATCGCGCTGTGGTCCGGGCTGATCGCGGCGGTCACGCCGGCCATCTCCGGACTGCTGGCCCCGGTGTTCGGCCGCCTGGCCGATCGCTTCGGGCGGAAGCTGATGCTCATCCGATCGCTCGCCGGGTTCACCGTGATCATCGCGATCATGGGCCTGGTGACCTCGGTCGAGCAGCTCCTCGTCACGCGCATCCTGCAGGGACTCTTCGCCGGCTTCTCGCCGATGGCCATGGCCGTGGCCAGCGTGTCGGCCCCGCGCGAGAAGGTGTCGCTGGCGATCGCCCGCGTCCAGGGCGCTCAGCTCATCAGCGTGGCCGTCGGGCCGGCGATCGGCGGCCTCGTCGCCTCGCACCTCGGGACGCGTGTGGCCTTCTTCATCACCGCCGCCATGTGCGCGCTGGCCCTGATCGCCCTGATCGTGCTGTTCCAGGAGAACCGGCCGGGACCCTCGGGCGAGGCGCGCGCCCCGGATCGGCCGGTGCCCTTGCGCGAGTTCCTCCGCTACCGTCACTTCGTGCCGGTCATGGTGCTGCTGGTGATCGCGCAGTTCATCGACCGCGGCCTTTCGCTGACAATCCCGCTCCACGTCGCGCACCTGCCCGGGATCGACGGGAGCGCGGCGATGTCCGGCATCATCATCTCCGTCGCCGCGGCCGGTGCCGCGCTCTCGTCCACCGTCGTCGCCCGGCTGTCGATGGCCCTGCCGATCGGCCGGCTCCTGTTCGTGCAGTTCCTGATCGGCGGAGCGCTGTGTAGCGCCCTGGCCCTCGCCACCAGTGCGAGCACGCTTCTCGTCCTGCGCACGCTGGTGGCGCTCTGCCTGGGCGGAGCGTTGACGCTGGCCTACACGCTGGGCGGGATGATCGTGCCCAGCGAGACGCGCGGCGCCGCCTTCGGCTGGCTTGCCATGGGCGTGCAGATCGGGACGGCGGCGAGCCCGCTGCTCAGCGGGGCCCTGGCCGCGGTCAGCCTGGGGAA
>QHTB01000174.1:27206-31801 GCA_003220615.1 Candidatus Rokuibacteriota bacterium | reverse complement strand
CGCTCCCGATCGAGCGGATGTCGATGCGTGGGACGAAGTATTCGTACTGGTGGACGACGCTCTGGTAGCTCGCCACCGGGTCGCCGTCCCAGACGAGGCCGACGTCGAACGACGTGCCGCCCATGTCGGTGGCGATGATGTGCTTGTTGCCGACGATCGCGCCGAGGTATTGCGAGGCCAGCACACCGGCCACCGGGCCGGAGTCGAGCGTGAGGAACGCGCGGCGCGCCGACTCCGCGGCCGGGATCACACCGCCGCCGCACTGCATGACCTGGAGCGGAAACCGCAGGCCGCTCGTCTGGGCGCGCGACTCGAGCCGGCCGAGATAGCGCGACATCACCGGGCCGAGGTAGGCGTTGAGCACCGTCGCCACCGTGCGCTCGTACTCGCCCCAGCGCGGGATCAGGTCGGCCGAGCAGCAGACGAACACCTGCGGCGCGAGCTGCTCGACCATCGCCTTCACCCGCCGCTCGTGCTCGGCGTGCTTGAACGACCACAGGAAGCAGATGGCGATCGCCTCGACGCCCTTCGCGACGAGCTTCTCGATCGCCTGGCGTGCCTCGTCCTCGTTGAGCTCGACCACCACCTGGCCCTTGCAGTCCACGCGCTCGCTCACCTCGGCGATGAAGGGCTTGGGCACGATCGGATCGGGCTTGCCGCTCTCCGGGAAGTGCAGCACCTGGACGTTGTTGAGGCCGGGCACGCCGCGGGCGCCGCGCATGATGTGGATGACGTCGCGATGGCCCCGCGTGGTGATCAGGCCGACGCGCGCGCCGCGGCGCTGGAGCATGGCGTTGGTGCCAACCGTGGTGCCGAGCGCCAGCCGTGCGGTGTCGCGCAATAGCGCTTCGGTCGTCAGCGAGAGGCGCTCGCCCGCCAGCCGCAGCGACTCCATCACGCCCTCGGAGAAATCGTCGGGCGTGGAGGGCGCCTTGGCGGTGACGAGTCGGCCGTCGGCGTCCATCACCACGCAGTCGGTGAAGGTGCCGCCGGTGTCGATCCCGATGATGTAGGGCATGCGGCGTATCTTACCCCGCACGCGCTCGTCGAGGGCGCGGCGTGCTGGTATAGGATGCCGCGTGATGACCTCGGCCACCGACATCCAGCGCTACCACACCGCGGCGGTCGAGCTGGCCGACGAGGCGCGCCGGATCATCACGCCGGCCCTCGAACGCGGCTTCATCTTGAAGACGAAAGCGGACCGATCCCTCGTCACCGAGGTGGATCAGGCGATCGAGCGTCGCGCGCGCGAGCTGATCGACCGCTGGTTCCCCGATCACGGCGTCATCGGCGAGGAGTATCCGCCCACGCGGCCGGACAGCCCGTTTCAATGGATCATCGATCCGATCGACGGGACCGAAGAATTCGTTCATGGCATCCCGACGTTCGGGACGATGCTCGCCCTCCATCTTCGAGGCGTGCCGCTGGTCGGCGTCATCGATCATGCGGCGCTCGACCTTCGCGTCGATGCCGGCATCGGGCTCGGCGCATTCCGCAACGGCCAGCGCATTCGCCTCGCTCAGGCGGTTGTGGATCAGCACGCCGAACAAGTGAGGCTTGCGCTGAGCGCCCGCATCAACTTCACGCGCCAGATCGACGAGGGGCGTCTCTTCGAGACGCTCACGCGGCTCTATCCGAACCACCGGATCTATCGAGCGGCCTATGCGCACACGGCCGCCGTCACGGGCGCCGTGGATGCGATGGTGGACATGCACAACCACGTGTGGGACCTGGCGCCGAGCCGCGTGCTCATCGAAGAAGCGGGCGGTGTCTATGAGGTCGTGCGAGATTTTCCGGCGGCCGATGGCGCTCGGCTTCTCAGCGCCGTCTTCGGCAAGGCGGCCGTGGTCGAGCGCCTGGTGGCCGTGTTCCGGGCAAGCCCTGTATAGTGCATCGGTCGGCGACGACGCTGCAGTGAACGCGACGAGAGCGAGGTCGTAGTCATGCGCAAGACCATCACCGGGACCGGCGGCATGCTGCTCATCCAGACCCTCAAGGACGCGGGGGTCGAGTACCTCTTCACCAACCCGGGCTCCGCGGAGACCGGGATCTTCGCGGCGCTCCTCGAGGACGGCGATCAGAAGCTCGTCGTCGGCAAGCACGAGGGATTGGTCGCGGCGATGGCCGACGGTTACCACCGCATCAGCGGCAAGGTCGGCGTCGTCATCGCTCACGTGATGGGTGGCTCGTACCAGCTCGCCGGCCAGCTCTTCAACGCTCAGGTGGCGGGGTCGTCGCTGCTCGTGATCGCCGGCGACTGGGCGTCGGAGCTGCAGGACTATCGCGGCCTCGCGCCCTTCCCCGGCCTGACCCAGGCCGAGTCGATGCGGCCGATCACCAAGGACGCGCGCTGCGCCTACACCGTGCACACGAATCCGAAGGCGATCTCCCAGGCGACCATCCGCGCGCTCCGCGAGGCGACGACACCGCCGACCGGGCCGGTCTATCTCTCGATCAGCGCGGAGCTACTCAATCGCGACGGGCTCGAGGCCCAGATCGGCGAGGACGCCCATTACGTGATCGAGCGGCCGGGTCCGGCGCGGCCGCAAACGGTCGAGGCCATCGCGCGACGGTTGGCCGAGGCGCGCTGCCCGGTGCTGATGTTCGGCGACGACGTCTGGCGCGAAGGCGCTCAGGCCGAGGCCGTCGCGTTGGCGGAGGCGCTCGAAGCGCCGGTGTTCAACACGCGGCAGATCTTCGTCAACTTCCCCTCGCGGCACCCGCTCTTCTGCGGCATGTATCCCGTCTCGAAGGACTTCGAGAAGGTCACCGGCTTGAAGCCGGACCTGATCTTCCTCGTCGGCTGCCAGGGCGTTCACGGCAGCGTGGCCGAGCCGACGATCATGCAGATCGGCCCGAACCCGCTGCTGATGGGCCGCCACTATCCGCTCGACGTCGCCGTGCAGTGCGAGCTGCGCGAGACGCTCCGGCTCGTGACCGAAGCGCTGAAGCGCTCCGGTGATCGCGTCGCGGGCGCGGCGCGTCAGCGTGCGAAGGTCCGTGCGTTCGCCAGGCTCCTGATCGAGCGCGAGGAGAACCTGGTGCGCGAGCACGAGCACGATCCGGGTGTGCATCCGAGCGTGCTCGAAGCCCAGCTCGCCGATGTGCTCCCCAAGAACACCGTCGTGGTCCAGGAGAGCTCGACCGCGCGCACGACGCTGCTTCCCTTCGGCCACGGCGGGATGACGTGGACGCGCAGCGGGGGCGGCTCGCTCGGATTCGGTGTGGGCGCCGCCATTGGCGCCAAGATCGCCGTCGGCCGCGAGCGGCCGGTCGTCTGCCATCTCGGCGACGGCGCGCTCGGCTACAGCGCGGCCGGCTTCTGGACGATGGCCCGCTACAACACCGCGATCCTCACGGTGGTGTCGAACAACGAGAGCTACCAGGTCGTGCGCCACAACTGGCACAAGGACATGCCGGACGCCAAGATGTTCCGCGAGGATAAGTATCCCGGGCTGTGGCTCAGCGCGCCGGCGGTGGATTACGTCGGGCTCGCGCGCTCGCAGGGCGTCGAGGGCGAGAGCGTGACGAGCACGAAGGAGCTGGAGCCCGCGCTGCGACGGGGCATGGAGAAGATCACGCGCGAGAACCGGCCGTACCTGATCGACGTGTCGGTGGCGCGCGAGGGCGTCGGCGCCGAGTCGACCTGGTATCAGGACTGGCAGCTGTAGGGACTTCGACCACCGACGTCACGAAATCGATACACCATCGGAGTGTTGTTGCATACACCATCTCATGCTACGGTCGTGTCGAGGAGACCGTGTCATGGGCAGGACCAATATCGTGCTCGACGATCGGCTGATCCGGGAAGGTCTTCGGCGGTTCAGGTGCCGCTCGAAGCGAGAGCTCGTTCACCTCGCGCTCACTGAGCTGCTGAAGCGCGGGCGGCGGCAAGACCTCCTATCGCTTCGCGGACAGGTTCAATGGGAAGGAGATCTCGCCGGCCTGCGGCGCCTTCGGCCGTGATCGTCGTCGATACGACGGTCTGGATCGACTTCCTCGAGGCCAGGGGCACGGCGTTCGACCGACATTTGACCGAGCTCGTCGAGACCGACGCCCCGATCGCGCTGGTCGACATCGTGTACTGTGAGGTCCTTCAGGGCATTCGTGACGATGATGCGTATCAGCGGACACGCGTGAGCTTGCGGGCTCACCCGATTCTGCAGCCAGGCGGACTCGAGACGTTCGAAACCGCAGCGAACCTGTATCGGGCGGCGCGACGGCGGGGACTCACGGTCCGACGCAGTGTCGACTGTCTCATCGCCGCCATCTGCCTGGAAAGCGGCGCAGAGATCTATCACAACGACCGCGACTTCGATGCGCTCGCCAGCGTTTCGGATCTGGCCATTTACCATCCAGCGTGAGCGCGCGCGAACTCCCACCCGTTCCTGACCCTCCGTCGTTCGGACCGGATCCGCGACAGGAAATGTTCGTTCCGGCCCTTTCGCATCCCGAGAGTGAGGTGCGGGTCGCGGCGACCTCGACTGGCTTTCCCGCGTCAGCCGTCGACCTCGGCCGCCTGCAAACGGAGATAGAGCGAGCGTTCGCGGGCTGGTCGAGCAAAGAGATTCGCTCGCGCTGGCGGAGCGACGTTT
>QHTB01000174.1:0-27142 GCA_003220615.1 Candidatus Rokuibacteriota bacterium | reverse complement strand
GCGTTATCAGAAAGCTACGCGGTGTCAAGAATCTCTGGCGCGCTACTCGAGGTTCTTCGCCGGCGGGTAGTCGCGCGAGTAGACCGGCGCGGCCAGGAACGTCGCCGGGTCGTACTTCCAGAACTGGCTCACCTCGCGATACGTGTCGATCACCACGTTCATGAGCCGGCCGTCACGGCGCTCGACACGGCGGATGTAGACGTTGACGATCGGGTTGCCGTAGGCGTCGAGGTGGATCGGGCCCTGCGGCGTATCGGGCAGGCTCACGGCGCGTAGCGCCTTCATGAAAGCGGCCTTGTCCTCGACGCGCCCGTTGACCGCCTTCATCCCCGCTTCGAGGAACAGCACGCCGAGATAACCGCCGATCGTGCAGTAGCCGGGATCGTCCTTGTACTCCGCGCGCATGGCCTGGACCCACTTGCGGTTGGTCGGCGTGTCGAGCGCCGCGCTGTAGGTCCCGGCCGTGATCACGCCGAGCGCCTCGTCGCCCATCGACTTGAGGCTCGACTCCTCGGTGGTCGTCACCATGCCGAGCACCGGCAGCTTCAGGCCGAACTCCTTGTACTGCTTCAGGAAGCGCTGGCCGTTGGTGGGCCCGAAGCCGGCGTAGATGGCGTCGACGTTGGGCTTGATCTGCGCGATGAACGTGCCGTAGTCGGGCGTGGCGATCGGCGGCCACAGCTTCTGGACGATCTTCCCGCCGTTCTCCTCGAACGTCCGCTGGAAGCCGCCGGTGTGTTCGTGGCCGTAGGCGAAGTCGTCGGAGACCGTGGCGATGCGCTTGTAGCCGAGCTTCTTCGCCGCGTACTCGCCGAGCGGATGCGTCACCTGCGAGCCGCTCATCGTCGCGCGGACGAACCAGGGGTTCGCCTTCCGCTGCGTGATGTCGTCGGCGGCGGCCGGCGAGATGATGATCGGCATCTCGGCCTGGCGGATGTACTCGCTGATCGCGTAGACCTCGAAGGCCGCCACCGGCCCCGTGAGCACGTGCACGCGGTTGCGCTCGACCAGCTCCTGCGTCTTCGTGCGCGTCTGAGCGGGCTGGCCGGCGGAGTCGCCGAAGAAGACCTCGACCTTCCGCCCCGCGATGGCGCCGCCGCGCTCCTTGAGCGCGAACTGGAGCCCGTCCTCCATCTGACGGCCGCACGACGCGATGGGCCCCGAACGGATGGTAAGGACGCCGACCCGCACGGGCTCTTGCGCCGCGACTGGCGCGCCGAGGAGCGTGAGAACGATCAGAAGGGCGAGGGCCATGGAGACTCCTTTACAGGCCGAAGAGGCGGGCCGCGTTGCCGCCGAGGATCGCGTCGATCTCGGCCGTGGTGAAGCGGAGGCCGTCGGACGTGTCCTCGGGGAGCGCGCGCATTGCCTCGAGATACTGCGTCGTCGGGATGAGCACGTCGTACACGGGATCGTCGGTCCCCCACAGAATCTTCTCGACGCCGGCGATGTCGATGTAGCGCCGGAGGATCTGGCGGAACCTCGGCCGATCGCGGACGACCATCGTCTGCCAGCCCGCCAGGTCGCCGTGGAGATTGAAGTGGATCGCAGCCATGCTGGCCACGGTCTCCCACATCAGCGGACGTCCCGAGTGGGCGGCGATGATCTTGAGATCCGGAAAGTCGCTGCACACGTCGTCGAGCAGCAGCGGGTGGGCATGCTTGCTGTGCAGCGGAGGGAAGAAGAACCCCGTGTGCGTGACCACCGGGATCCCCCACTCCTGGATCCGCTCGAGCAGACGATAGGACTCGCGCCCGTTGGGATCCCACCCGGCATCCGGGTGATACTTGACGCCACGCATGCCCCACTCCTCGACGCAGCGCCGGAGGATGGTCACCGCGTTCTTGCGCCGCGGGTCGATGCCGGCGCACGCGATGAGCCGCGTGGGATGCTTGCGGGCGAGGTCGGCGAAGGCCTTGTTCTGGCCCTCGATGGAGACGGCGGCTTCGCCGAGGGCGAGACCGAAGTCGTCGACGAGCATCACGGTCGTATTGATGCCGAGCGCATCCATCTTGCGGAACAGCAGCTCGCCCTCGGGATCCCACAGCGTCGGGAAGTACTTGGTGGCGAACTCTTGCGCGGTCAGCTTTTGACCGCGGTCGCCGCTGACGTGGACACCGAGGTGCGAGGCGAGGGTTTCCCAGAGTGGCTCCGGGAACCACTCGCGCTGCATCAGGTGGTAGTGCGCGTCGACGATGACGGCCACGAGACAGCCGGGAGCCTACCATGAGCTCTCCGCGTCGTGTCGTCGTCTGTGGCGCCGGCGTGATGGGCGCCTCGGTGGCGTACTTCCTCGCGCGGCGCGGCGTCGCGGTCACCGTGGTCGAGCGCACGGGCGTGGCCTGCGCCGCGTCGGGGAAGTCGGGCGGCTTCCTGGCCCTCGACTGGTCCGACGGCACGCCGCTCGGTCCGTTGGCCCGCGCGAGCTTCGCGCTCCACGCCGAGCTGGCGCGCGAGCTCGAGACCGATTACGGCTACCGGCGCATGGACACGTTCATGGTGGCCGCGCGCGAGCGCGGCGCGGTGGGCGGCGGTCATCGCGTCGAGGCTCCGGGCTGGCTTGACGGCGCCGGCGTCGTCACGGCCGCGCTCGGCTCCACCGAGACGACCGCGCAGGTCCAGCCGGCACGCTTCACCACGGCGCTGATCGGCGCTGCGACGACGCGCGGGGCCACGCTACGCATCGGCGTCGTCGAGGAGATCGCCCAGCGAGACGGCGCGGCGCGCGGCGTGAGGGTCGGCAGCGAGACGATCGAGGCCGACGCGGTCGTCCTGGCCATGGGGCCGTGGACCAGCCGGGCCGCGCGCGGGCTGCGGCTTCCCGCCGTGCATGGGCTGAAGGGCTACAGCGTGACGCTCGCCGGCGCCGACGTGCCTGCGCACGCGCTCTTCGTCGACTACCGGACGGCCGACGGCCGGGCGCTCGAGCCGGAGATCTTTCCCCGGCCCGACGGAGAGACCTACGTCTGCGGGATGGCCGACCCGGCGCCACTGCCCGAGTCGGCAGAGGGCGTCGAGGTGAACGACGCGTCGTGCGAGGTTCTCGCCCGCGCGGCGGGCCGAGTGTCCACCGCTCTGGCCGCGGCGAAGATCATCCGGCGCCAGGCGTGCTATCGGCCCGTCACCGACGACGGCCTGCCGCTGATCGGCCGCATTCCCGGTGTCGCCGGCGCGTATGTCGCGACCGGCCACGGCCCCTGGGGAATGCTCAACGCTCCAGCCACCGGGTTGGCGCTGAGCGAACTGATTGCCGACGGCGCTGCCTCGCTGGTGGATCTCCGTCCCTTCGACCCGGCGCGCCGCCGCTGATCGCGGGCCGGCGCGGGTCACCGCGCGATACCCCGGGTGGCCGCGCTATACTCAAAACTCGACTCGAACCCTGGGAGAGCGAGAGATGGCCTACAAGCCGATGGCACTCGACCACGTCAACGTCTTCGTGCGCAACGCCGAGCGGTCGCATCGCTGGTACACGGAAGTCCTCGGGCTCCACACGCAGGACACGATGAAGCACGCCGGCACCGATCGGCTGCGCGCCGCGTTCCTCGCCTGCGACCCAGGCCACGCCCACGACATCGCGCTCTTCGAGGTCGGCGACGACGCCGCCGGGCCGCAGAAGGGCCAGGTCGGTCTGAATCACGTCGCCTGGAGGATGGAGACCCTCGACGACCTCGCGGAGATCTATCGACGCCTGAGCGACAAGGGCATCCCCGTTCGCGTCGCCGATCACACGGTGTCCATCGGCGTCTACTTCTCGGACCCCGACGGCAACGGCCTCGAGGTCTACTACGAATTGCCGCGCAGCCAGTGGCACCAGGACCGCCCGTTCTCGGGAGGCGGCAACAAGGGGCGGTTCCCCGGGCCCTGGGACGAAGCGCTTCGCCAGTCGGCGCCGGCTCTCACCACCGTCTGATCGACGTCGGCCGGCCGCGCCACTTTTAAACCGGCGGCGGAGCATCTGATGCGCGTCATCGACATGGAGTGCAGCGTCCCGAAGCTCGCCACGGGCAACGACGACACTCCGGCCGCGAGCGCGACGTCACCCGCCGCATCGGTAGCGCAACGTCCGGCCGGCTACGGCATGGCCAACTACGAGCGGATCTTTCGCTCGCGCCGTGACGGTGGCGACACGCGGCCGGACACGAAGCTCTCCGCGTGGGTGGATCTGCTCGAGCGCGCCGGCATCGTGCGAGCGCTGCCGTTCGGCGCCTCCAACGACGAGGTGGCCGAGCTCCTGCGCGACTACCCTGACCGCTTCATCGGCCTCGCCCGCATCAGCGCGCTCCACGGCATGCGCGGGGTCCGCGAGCTGGAGTTTCGCGTGCGCGAGCAGAAGTTCGTCGCGCTCGGCGTCTCCGCCCTGGTGGACGGCATCCCGGCCAGCGATCGCCGCTTCTATCCGCTCTACGCGAAGGCGGTTGAGCTCGGCATCCCGGCGCGCATCTACTCCTCCATGAACTACGCGACCGACCGGCCGTACGACCTCGGCCACCCCCGCCACCTCGACCAGGTGGCGATCGATTTTCCGGAGCTGACGATCATCGGTGGGCTCGGCGGCTGGCCCTGGGTGAACGAGATGGTCGCGCTCGTCCGCCGCCATCCCCGGCTCTACCTCGACACCTCGGCGCATCGCGCGAAGTACCTCGGCCAGCGCGGCTCGGGATGGGAGATGCTCATGCAGTTCGGCAACACGCTCATCCAGGACAAGGTCCTGGTGGGGCTCTCGGCCGGCCTCGTCGGCCAGCCTCACGAAACGCTGATCGAGGAGTACCTGGCCCTGCCGCTGAAGGACAGCGTCAAGGAGAAGTGGCTTTACCTGAACGCCGCGCGCGTCTTCGCGCTCGAGTAGGGATCCCGATGCTGACGCCCCAGACGATCGACGCCACCGCCCGCGCCTCCTTCGAGATGCACCGGACGCGCGCCCGCTATCGCCCGCTCGACGCCGACGTCCGCAAGGCGCCGCTCGACGACGCCTACCGCATCCAGGACGCGCTGCATCGGCTGATGACCGACGCCGGCCGCGGCGAGATCGCCGGCTGGAAGATCGCGCTCACGTCGAAGGCGATGCAGCAGATGACCGGCGTGGACCAGCCCGCCGCCGGCGCGATCTTCTCGAAGGTCGTGCATCCGTCGCCGGCGCGGCTCGACGTCGCCGCCTATCACCACCTCGGCGTGGAGTTCGAGGTGGCGGTGCGCGTCGGCGCGGATCTGCCCGCGAGCGGCGGGCCCTGGACGCGAGCCTCCGTGGCCGATCGGGTCGCCGCGTGCCTGCCCGCCTTCGAGCTGGTCGAGGACGGCAACGCCGACTACAAGACGCTCGACGCCTTCACGCTGGTCGCCCAGAACACGTGGAACGCCGGCATCGTGCTCGGGGCGCCGGTGACGGCGTGGCGCTCCGTCGATCTCGAGCGCGCGGTGACGCGCTGCTGGATCAACGATCAGCCGGGCGGCGAAGGCAAGACGGGCGATGCGCTCGGTCACCCGTTCGAGGCGCTGGCGTGGCTCGCGAATCTCCTCAACCGTCGCGGCCGCATGCTCGAGCGCGGCATGGTCGTGATGACCGGCAGTAGCATCACCACCAAGTTCCCGGCGCCGGGCGACCGCGTGCGCTTCGCCATCGACGGCCTCGGCGAGGTGGCGCTCGAAGCCACGCGTTAGACGCTGACGCGCCCGGCCGTGAGCGCCGCGGCCCGAGCACGATCAGGCTGGCCGCCACCGCCTCGAGCACCGTGCACGCCGCGAGCGCCGGCCCGTAGCTGCCCGCCCAGTCGCGGATCAGGCCGACGAGCGACGGCCCGAACGCGAACGTGAACTGATTGATCCCGACCACCAGGCCGACGAGCGCGCTGAAGCTCGCGCGTGGCCACTCGACGGCGAGGATCAGGCCGGGCAGCGTCGTCAAGTTGCCGACGCCGAGGCCGAACAGCGCGCAGCCGGCATAGATGCCCGCCGGCGACCCCGCCCTCGCGAGCAGGGTGACGCCAACGATCTGGACGATCAGCGTCGCGCTGGCGACGACGCGTCGATTCAGGCGATCGACGACGAAGCCCGTCACCAGACGCCCGATCAGCGCGGCCGCCGTCGCTGCGCTCACGGCGCGCGCTGCCGCTCCACCGCCGAGCGTGGGCGTCACGAGCGCGACCAGGTGCGTGAGCACGCCGACCTGAGCGGCCAGGCCGAGGGCGAACGGCGCTGACACGCTCCAGAAGCGCCACGTGCGGAGCGCCTCGCCACGACCCCGCTTCGACTCTTTGGCGGCGGCAGGGTCTTCGGCGTGGACAACCGGAGCGGTGCCGCCGTCGGGGCCAAGGCCGAGCTCGCGCGGATCACGCCGCATGAGCGCCGCGGTGACGAGCAGCGCCATCAGCGACACGACGGCGGCGACGGCCAGCGCACGGGTGAAGCCGAGCGCGTCGATGAGACCGACGAGCACGGGCGCCACGAGCACGCCGCCCAGCGTCGCCCCGTTGAACGCGATGCTGACGGCGAGGCCGCGGCGCCGCTGCCACCAGGGCGCGAGGATGACGTTGATGGCCGCGCCGCTCATCGCCCCCCAGCCCACCGACATCACGAGGAAGACCGGATAGAGCTGCCACGGCCGCGCGACGATGCCGAGCGCCGCGACGCCGGAGACCATCGCGATGCTCCCGCCGATCACGACGGTGCGCGGACCGAGCCGCTCGTACAGGCCGCTGGTCGCCGCCGTCAGGAGCGCACCCGCGACGTAGTACACCGTGACCGGCGCCGACACCGTGGAGGCCGACCATCCGTGCAGCCGCTGCAGGCTCGCGAGGTAGACCGTCAGGCCGTAGAAGCCGAGACCGAAGCTGAACATCGCCATCACGAAGGTCGCGCCCACGACGGTCCAGCCATAGAAGTATCGAGGGCTCATACGTGGCGACCACACTACGCGGCGGTACCGAACGCGTCTCGCCGCTTTCGGACGTCATCGTCGGAGGGGCCGGGCGGGCGACCGCTCGCGTGCTACGCTCGCGTGCCGTGAGGAGAGGCGTCGCCCTCGACCGACGCAGGTGCGATCGCGCACGTCTGGCGCGCGACCGTCGGTTCGACGGGTGGTTCTTCACCGGCGTGCTGACCACCCGGATCTACTGCCGGCCCACCTGTCCCGTGAAGCCGGCCAGGTCGCGCAACGTCGTGTTCTTCCCCACGGCGGCCGCCGCCGAGCGAGCGGGCTTCCGCCCCTGCCTGCGGTGCCGGCCCGAGACGGCGCCGGGAACGCCGGCGTGGCAGGGTGCGGCGGCAACCGTCTCGCGCGCCATGCGGCTCATCGGGCGCGGCTTCCTCGACGAAGGTCAGACCGTCGACGATCTCGCCGACACGCTGGGCATGACGGCCCGGCATCTGCGCCGGCTGTTCGTGCGCCACGCCGGGGCGTCGCCCGCCGCCGTCGCGACGACCCGACGCGTGCAGCGCGCCAAGGTCCTGGTCGACGAGACCACGCTGCCGATGGGCACGATCGCGTTCGCCGCCGGGTTCGCCAGCGTCCGGCGCTTCAACGCCGCGTTTCGCTCGGCGTATCGGAGGCCGCCGAGCGCCGTGCGTGGAGCGCGCCGGCCGCGCGCCGCCCGCTTGGGATAGAATCGCGCTCTCGAATTCCGCTGCGCACACGACACACCGGGAGGGCACGCGATGGACCTCGGGCTTCAGGGCAAACGTGCGATCGTGACCGGAGGCAGCCTCGGCATCGGAAAGGCTATTGCCCGAGAGCTGGCCCGCGAGGGCGCGGACGTGGCGATCGCGGCCCGCACGAAGGATCAGCTCGAAGCCACCGCGCGCGAGCTGGCGACCGAGACGGGCCGCCGCGTGATCCCGCTGGTCGCCGACGTCACCAGCAAGGCGCAGGTGGACGCGATGGTGGCCCAGGCGGCTCGGCAGCTCGGCGGGCTGCACATCCTGGTCAACAGCGGCTCGCCGCCCGGGGGCTCGGCCACGGCCACCGGCCCCATCGAGTCCGTCGTCGACGAGGACCTGCTCCAGGACTTCAACGTGAAGTACGTGGGGGCGCTCCGCTGCGCCCGCGCCGCGATCCCGTACATGAAGGAGCAGAAGTGGGGCCGCATCATCAACATCAGCGGCACCAACGCGCGCAACGCCGGCAACCTGAGCGGTGGCGCCCGCAATACATCGCTCGTTCACATGACCAAGACGCTGGCCGTCCAGCTCGGGCGCTTCGGGATCACGGTCAACTGCATTCACCCCGGGACGACGCGCACGGAGCGCACGCCGCGCCTGCTGGCCGCGCGAGCCAAGGAGCTGGGCGTCACGCCCGAGGAAGCCGAGCGCCGCGACTTCGCCGAGGATTCGCCGCGCGGCAACGCCATCTGCCGCATGGTGGACGCCGCCGAGATCGCCTACGTCACGGCGTTCCTCGCGTCGGACAAGGCGTGGGCCGTCACCGGTGAGCTGGTCGTGGCGACGGGCGGCGCCGGGCGGTCCGTGTACTACTGAGACGCGACGCGATGAATGAGAACGCGACGGACTAGGACGCGATGGATGGCGGCGCCGTCGGCAACGCCGGCTTCCGCTGCCACATGCTGTCGCGCCACCTGATGCCGATGATGAGCGTGAAGAGCAGGCCGACCGTGCAGAAGGCGCTGATCGTCAGCGAATAGCCGACGCGCTCGATCAGGGCGCCCGAGCCGATCAGCCCCACGGTCATGCCGTAGACGGCGAGCATGCGCACGCCCATCACGCGCGCGCGGAACCGGTCGCCCGCCACCGCGAGCAGCGTGCCCGTCATCGAGATCATCGCCATGCTCTGGACGAGGCCGGCCAGCAGGAGCGTGGGCACCGCCGCCGTCATGCCCGGCACGTGGCCGAAGCCGAACAGCAGCGCGTACCAGATGACGGTGTTCACGAGCATCGAGCGCTCCGGGCGGCGCGGCCCTCCCGTCATCACCGTGATCATCGAGCCCAGCAGCCCGCCCAGCGAGAAGCTCGCCGCGAGCCAGCCCAGGCCGGTGGCGTCCACCCTGTAGACGCTCCGGGCGACGTAGGGCAACAGGCCACTCGTCACCGGATATGCCGTCAGGTTGACCAGGAAGGCCAGCCACATCAGCGCGAGCAGCGTCGGCGTCGTCAGCACGTGAACGAGGCCGTCCTTGAGATCGCGCCAGCTCGAGGTCCTGAGCGCGGTGGTTCTCCGCGGTGCTGCGCCCGGATCGGGCATCGGCCGCGACCCGGAAATACCGAACGTCAGCGCGAGGCTCGCCAGGTAGACGCTCGTCACGACGACGTACGCGTAGCCGATGCCGAGGATCGTGGAGAGGCCCGCGCCGGTGAGCGCCCCCGCCACGCGAGCGGAGTCGACGCTAGCGCGGGAGAGGCCGAGCGCTCCGATCAGATCGTCGGGCGGGATCGTCTCGCCGATGAGCGAGTTCCTCAGCACCTGGTCGTTCGGCCGCACGATGCCGACCATCCCCGCGATGACGAACACCCACATCGGCGTCAGCACGCCGGCGAGCGCCAGGACCATCAGCAGCGCGGCGAGCACGGCGTAGACCGAGCGCATCGCGCAGAGCATGACCCGGCCGCCGAGCGCGTCGCCCAGCACGCCAAACATGGGTGCGGCGAGCGTGCCGAGGAACTGCAGCGACCCGAACGCGGTCAGCAGGAGCACCGAGCCCGTGTTGACCATCACGTACCAGCCCAGGATCAGCGTCTCCATCTCGAACGCGCACTGCGTGAGGAGATCCGCCGGCCACTGGAAGCGGAAACTGCGGACGCGGAACGCGGCGAGGAGCACTCAGGCGACCAGGGACTCGATCGCCTGCACCTCGTCGTTGGAGAGCGACAGGCCACGGCTGGCCAGATCCTGCGTCATGTGCTCGGCGTCGGACGTGCCGGTCAGCGGCAGCATCCCGATGAGCTGGGAGAAGCGGAACACGATTTGAGCCGGGGTGGCCTTGCGGCGCGCGGCGATGTCGGCCACGCGCGGGTGGCCGAGCACCTCGGGATTGGCGGTGAGGAGCGAGAAGCCCTGGTAGACGATCTTGCGCTCGGCGCAGAACGCGCGGACCGCGCGGTCCCAGCCGAGGCGGGCGAAGCAGCGGTTCTGGACGAACGCCGGAGGCTCGGCGCCGCTCGCCGCCAACTGGGCGAGGTGGCGCAGCGACACGTTGCTCACGCCGAGCAGGCGCGTACGTCCAGCGTCACGCTCGCGCACCATCGCGGCCCACGCCTCGGCATCGTCGTCGGTCCAGCCGTAACCCGAGGCGGGCCCGTGCAGCACGTAGCTGTCGACGTGGTCGGTCCCGAGGTGCTCGAGCGAGCTCTGCATCGACTGGGCGACCTGCGTGGAGACGTCGGCGGCGGGATCGTAGGGCAGCCGATGGTCCTGGCCCGGCTGATACGTGAACTTCGTCTGCAAGAAGAGATCGGCGCGGGTGACGACACCGGCGCGGTACGCTGCAGCCAAACCCTGACCGACGGCGGCCTCGACGTAGTGGCGCCGCTGGTTCGCGGTGTCGATGCCGCGGAAGCCCATCCTGAGGGCAAGCTCGGTGAGGGCCTGCGTGCGGTCTTCCTTCCAGGCGGTGCCGTACAGGAAATCCGGAACGGGCGCGAGTCGGGTGGGCATCGCCCGATTTTGCCACGAGACGCCTTTGACAACGACGGCGCGCGGACGTACGGTCACGACGCACGATCCGCTCACGGAGGTCGACATGGCGCACCGCAACTTCAAGGTCCTCGACAGCGACATCCACATCATCGAGCCTCCCGATCTCTGGCAGCGCTATATCGATCCCGCCTTCAAGGACCGCGCGCCGATCGGCCTCACGGAAGACGCCGGGGACTTGCGTCTCGCCCACGACGGCAAGCCCTGGGGCCGGCTGGCCGTCAACGCCGATCGGAGCGTTCGGCGGCAGGGCCGGAACTACGCCCTCAATCAGGAGCGCTGGCGGCCCTTCGCGGAGCGGGGCTGGACGGCCAAGGTGCAGCTCGAGGCGATGGACATCGAGGGCATCGACGTGGCCGTGGTCTATCCTTCCCGCGGTCTCTTCGCCCTGACGATCAACGACATGGATCCTCCGCTCGCCGCCGCCGTGGCGCACGCGTACAACGACTGGCTCTACGAGTTCTGCCAGGAGAACCCCGAGCGTCTGATCGGCGCCGGCATGATCTCGCCGTTCGCCGTCGAGGATGCGGTGGCCGAGACCCGCCGCTGCGTGAGACAGCTCGGCTTCCGGGGCCTGTTCCTGCGGCCGAACGAGGTGAACGGGCGCAACTGGCACGATCCGTACTACGAGCCTCTGTGGGCCGAGCTCGAGGAGCTCGAGGTCCCGCTGGGCTTCCACGAGGGGTCGGGCTCCCAGCTCCGCCAGGTTGGCGAGCAGTTCGGCGCCAACACGCTGCTGAAGCACGTCTACTCGCACCCGGTGGAGCAGATGCTGGCCGTCGGCTCGTTCTGCGCGGGCGGCATCCTCGAGCGTCACCCGCGGCTGCGCGTGGCCTTCCTCGAAGGCAACTGTAGCTGGGTGCCCTTCCTGCTCTGGCGCATGGACGAGCACTGGGAGTGGATCGGCGACGTCTACGCCCGCGACCTGACGATGGCGCCCAGCGAGTACTTCAAGCGCCAGTGCTTCGTGTCGGTCGAGTGCGACGAGGAGCCGGTGAAGCACGTCATCGACGCGATCGGCGACGACCGGATCGTCTTCTCCACCGACTTCCCGCACGGTGACTCGAAGTTCCCGCGCGCGGTCGAGTCGTTCCTCCAGCTGCCGATCTCGGATGAGAGCAAGCGCAAGATCCTCTGGGACAACTGCGCCGCCTACTACGGGCTGCCGGCCTGACGATGTGGGCGGTCGCCCGACGAGGAGCGAGAGCATGTCGATACTGGTGATCGGCGGTACGGGCTTCATCGGTCCCCGGCTCATCCGGCGGCTGATCGAGCGGGGCCAGTCGGTCGTCTGCATGGATGTGAACCTGACCCCAGCCTCGCCCTACGCCAGCATGCCGTCGCAGGCGACGGTGATCCGCGGTGACGTCACCCGGTTCGAAGACGTGATGCGCGCGGTGCTCGAGGTGAAGCCGGAACGGATGATCAACCTCGCCTACGGCCTCGGCGCCGGCGAGGGCAACCCGCATCAGGTCATGCTCCTCGACGTCCTCGGCATGGACAACTGCTTCGAGGCCGCGCGCCTGGGCGGCGTGCGGCGGGTCGTGTACGCGAGCTCGATCGCGGTGAGCGGGCTGCAGAGCCGCTTCGGCGACCGGCTGGTCAATGAGGACGATGCAACGTACGGCACGAGCCAGTACGCGGTGCACAAGACGTTCAACGAGTTCCAGGCGCGCAAGTTCATCAAGAATTACACGATGTCGATCACGGGCGTGCGCCCGGCCAACGTCACCGGCCCCGACAAGGTCCGGGGCTCGGTCGATCACGTGCAGCTCATGGTCGACGCCGCTCGCGGCAAGCCCGTGCACCTGCCGCGGAAGGGCTTCATGCGCCTGCTCATCCACGTCGAGGATACCGCCGAGGTGTTCGCGCGCGTCCTGATGGCCGACGCCCCGCAGCACGACGTCTACAACACGGGCGGCGTTTCGGTGAGCCTCGGTGAGCTCGCCGACATCGTGCGCGGGTTCCTGCCCGACGCGAAGATCACGTTCGAGAAGGAGGGCGGCCGCGAGGAGTCCGGCAACTACCTCGTGGACAACAGCCGCCTGTGCAAAGAGTTCGGGATCGAGTATCCGCCCCTGCCCACGCGCGTCCTCGAAATCCTCAACGACGTGCGACGCGTGGAGGGTCTGCCACTGATCCGACGCTGACAGGGAGGTGCGCGATGGTCATGGACAAACTTATCTCGGCCGATTCCCACATCGTCGAGCCGCCCGACCTCTACACGGGTCGCATCGAGCACAGGTTCAGAGATCGGGCGCCTCGGATGGAGCGGCTGGAAACGCCCGCGGGCCGGAAGTACGACGCGTGGTTCATCGACGGCCAGCAGGCCGGCACGCTGGGCGCCGTGATGCAGGCGGGACAGCGCTTCGAGGACCCGTCCCAGATCGATTTCCTCGGCCTGTGGGAGGACGTGCGGCCCGGTGCCTACGAGCCGCAGGCGATGATCAAAGAGAACGAGATGGACGGCGTCTGGGGCGCGTGCCTGCAGCCGAGCCAGGGCCTCTTCTGGTACCGCATCCCGGACAGCGCGCTGCTCTCCGCCATCTGCCGCGTCTACAACGACTGGATCGCGGAGTTCTGCAAGCCGTACCCCGACCGCCTCAAGGGCATCGGCATGATCAACGTGGACGACGTGGAAGACGGCTGCCAGGAGCTCGAGCGCTGCGCGAAGCTCGGGCTGGCCGGAGTCTTCATCCCCGTCTCCCCGCTGGCGGACCGGCCCTACCGTCACCCGATCTACGAGCGCTTCTGGTGGACCGCGCAGGACGTCGGGCTGCCGCTGCTCCTGCACATCGGTACGCCGCGCGGCGGCGTCCCCGGCTGCGAGTTCACGATGAACCTCAACGAGCTCACCGGGGCCGGCCGCTCGACGACCGACTACTGGGTGCGTTACTCGTTGTCGGCCATGATCTTCGCCGGCGTCTTCGATCGGTGCCCCAAGCTCAAGGTCGGCTCCGTCGAACACGAAGCGGCGTGGATCCCTCACTGGCTGAAGCAGATGGACTTCACGTACCGCGAGCGGCCGGTGTTCACGAAGGGCTGGCGGTCGAAGGAAGGCCTGCTGCCGAGCGACTACTGGCGGCGCAACATGTTCGTCGAGTTCATGGAGGACGATCTCGGGATCAAGCTGCGCGACGAGATCGGCGTCGACAACATGCTGTGGGGGAGCGACTTCCCGCACGCCGAGTCGACCTGGCCGAGGTCCCAGGAGTTCCTGCATCGCATCTTCGCCGGGACGCCAAAAGAGGTCGTGCGCCAGATCACCGCGGAGAACGCCGCGAAGATGTTCGGTTTTGAGGTGAAGTGACATTGCACATGGGGGGCCCCGAGATGGCCCCCCATACCCCCCAGCGTTCGGGCGCCCCCGGCGAAGCCGGGGGCCCCCTCTATAACCGGGGTATCGGGAATGGGTTCGTGCCGGTCGCAAAAACTTCCGAGGTGGCACCGGGCGCGATGAAGTGGGTGGTCATCGATCGTGAGCGTGTGGTCGTCGCGAACGTCGACGGCGTCTTCTACGCGCTGCGGGATTCCTGCGGTCACCAGGGGGCGCCGCTGTCGACGGGAACGCTCATGGGCTATGTCATCGAGTGCCCATTGCACTTCGCGTGCTTCGACGCGCGCACGGGCGAGCTGCTGAACGGACCCGTGTCGGCGGACGTTCCTACCTATCAGGTGCTGGTCGAAGGAGACACCGTCTACGTGAAGCGATAGCGCCGTTCGTGAATGCCGTCGGCGCGCCGCTCAAACGCCTCGAAGATCCGCGTCTCCTGGTCGGCGGTGGGCGTTACGTGGACGACATCGTTCGACCCGGGATGGTCCACGCGGTCATCGCGCGCAGCACCCACGCTCATGCCCGCATCAGGCGCATCGACGTGAGCCGCGCCCTGTCGCACCCGGGCGTGCTCGCGTGCGTGACGGCCGCCGATCTCGGTGCAATGCCGACCATTCCGATCCGGCAGGGCGCGAAGCCCTCACACACGCCCTACCTGCAACCTCCCCTCGCCGGCGAGCGCGTGCGCTATGTCGGCGAGCCGATCGCGGTGGTGGTGGCGGTCGATCGTACGTGCGCCGTCGACGCGCGCGAGCTGGTGGAGATCGGCTACGACGCCCTGCCCGCCTTCCTCGACGTGGAGGATGCACGCGCACGATCGGCCGCCCTGCTCTTCGACGAGGGCAACGTGGCGGACTCGTGGACGACGTCGGTCGGTGACGTCGAGTCCGCGCTGCGCGAGGCGGCCTGCGTCGTGACCGAGCGATTGTCCATCGGGCGCCAGACCGGCGTGCCGCTCGAGACGCGCGGGCTACTGGCCGAGTGGGATAACGACGCGAAGCGCCTGCTGGTGTGGGGGCCGACGAAGGTCCCCTACTTCAATCGGCGCACGCTGGCCGCGCTGCTGGGCCTGAATGAGGCACAGATCGACTTCGTGGAGTCCGACGTCGGCGGCAGCTTCGGCGTCCGCGGCGAGTTCTATCCCGAGGACTTCCTCGTGCCGTATCTGGCCCGGCGCCTGGGCCGTCCGGTCAAGTGGATCGAGGAGCGACGCGAGCACTTCCTCGCCATCAATCACTCGCGAGAGCAACGCTGGTCCGTCACGGTCGGCGTCGACTCGCGCGGGCGCCTCCTGGCGCTCGACGCCACGCTGACCAACGTGATGGGCGCCTACCTGCGCACGCACGGCGTGTGGGTTCCCGCGCTGACCGCGGCCTATCTGCCCGGTCCGTATCGCGTGCCGAACTATCGCTGCCGCGTCTCGTGCGTGATGACGAACAGGACGCCGACGGGGACCGTCCGCGGGCCGGGGTTCTTCGAGGGCAGCTTCGTGCGCGAGCGGATGCTCGACATCGTCGCCGCGCGTCTCGGTATCGATGCGGCGGAGATCCGCCGCCGCAACCTCACGTCACCCGACGATGGCTCGTACTCCGTGAACACGGTGGCCGCGGCGGCCATCGGGCGCGAGGCCGACTTCGCGGGCGAGGACTTCGGCGCGATGTTCGAGGAGGCGCTGAAGGCCGGCCAGTACGACGCAAGACTCGCCGCGTGTCGCGAGCTGAACGCGGCCGGCGGCGACATGAGATTTGGCGTCGGGCTCGCCGCCGTCGTGGAGACGTCGGGCGTCGGCCCGTTCGAGAGCGCTCGGGTGACGCTGACCCCGGAGGGGATGATCGTCCTCGCCGCAGGTGCGACGTCGGTCGGACAGGGCTTGCCCACCACGCTCGCCCAGGTGTGCGCCGACGTCCTCCAGGTCCCTCCGGCAGACATCGCCGTGCATCTGGGTGATACGCGCTTCATGCCCCGCGGCGTGGGCAGCTCCGCGAGCCGCTCGGCGGTGATGGCCGGCAACGCCGTGCATCACGCGTCCACGCGGCTTCGCGAGAAGATCGTGGCGCTCGCGGCCCGCCACTTCGAAGCGAGCTCGGACGATGTCGTGCTCGACGACGGCGCTGCGATGGTTCGCGGCCTCCCCGATCGGCGCTGCACCCTGCGTGAGATCGCCGCGCTGGCCGCGTCGCCGCTCGACGTGGAGTGGCGCCACGAGGCCTCCCGCAGCATCGGCTCGCTGACGGTGCACCTGGCCGTCGTGGGCGTCGACGTCACGACGGGCGAGGTCCGTCCCAAGACTCACTTCGTCCTCTGCGACGTCGGTCGCGCGATCAATCCGGCCATCGTGAAGGGACAGCTCGTGGGCGGAGTCATGCAGGGGCTCGGCCACGCGACGATGGAGGAGATCGTCTACGACGAGAGCGGTCAGCTCCTCACCGGCTCCCTGATGGACTACGCGCTGCCGACGGCCGGCCACGCGCCCTCGATCGAGGTCCTCGTGCACGAGGTCGCGGCGCCGTCGAACCCGCTCGGCGTGAAGGGCGCGGGCGAGGCCGGAACGTCCGGCGTGGGCGCCGCGATCGCGAACGCCGTGGCGCATGCGCTCGGCGATCCCGCCGCGGTCCGGCACCTTCCGGTGACCGCGGCGCGAGTGAAGGCGGCGATCACTTCGCTTTGAGCCGCACGTCCTCCAGCGGCGCCGACCACGGATACGGATCGATCAGCATCAGCGCAGGCTCGGCGACGCGCGGCCCGATCCCGCTCGGCCAGATGAACTCGTAGAGCGGGCCGAACCTCACGCGGTCGTACACGAGCTGCTGAATCTGGTGGAGCATCGCCTCGCGCTTCCGCCGATCCGTCTCCCGCGCCTGCTGCTTGAACAGCGCCTCGACGTCGGAGTCGGCGCCGCGTGCGTACGCGCCCTCGCTCTGCACCACATCGGCGATACGTGTGGCGGCGTTACCGAAGTTGGCGAGCGTGCACATGCAGACGCCCTGGAGCTTCTTGCCCACCCAGGCCGTCTGGAACGCCGCGCGCTCCATCGTGCGGAGCTTCATGCGGATGCCCACCGTCCCGAAGTAATTGACGATCGTCTCCCCTGCCGACCAGTACGGTGGGTAGGGATAGAAGTCGCCCCCATCGAAGCCGTTCGGATAACCCGCCTCGGCCAGGAGCTTCTTCGCCTTCGCCGGATCGTAGGCGTACGGCTCGAGGCGCAGCGTGAACTCGAACGTGCGCGGCGCCATGCTGCCCGTCGGGCGCGAGGCGCCGAGCGTCTCCGCCTCGCTGAGCCCCCGGCGGTCGACGGCGTGGTTGGCGGCCAGGCGCACGCGCCGGTCGTGCCACGGAGACTTCGGATCCCACTGATCGAAGAAATCCAGGTAATGGACGCCGATCGCGCCCGAGAAGCCCAGGCGCAGCGCGGGATCGCGCTTCAGCTCGAGCGCGGCGGGCGCGTCGAGCATGTAGGCGACGTCGACCTCGCCATTTTTCAACATCGCCGCTCGCGTGGTGGGATCGGGGACTGTCTTGAACACCAGCCGCTTCACCGACGGCGCCTTGCGCCAGTGACCTTCGAAGGCTTCCATGACGAGCTCGATGCCCGGCGTGTAGCTCACGAACTTGTAGGGCCCGAGCCCGACCGGCTGCTTCTTGAACGCGTCGTCGCCGACCTTCTCGACGTAGCGCTTCGGGACGATCCAGCCGGCGCCGGTCGCCAGCGTTCCGTAGTACGCCATGAAGTCGGGAAAGGGCTCGTGGAGATGGAAGCGCACGCGCGACGGGCTGACGATCTCGACGTCCCGGACGCGATCCTTGAGCACCTTGCCGACCTTCGACCGCTGGAAGCTGAACTTCACGTCCTCCGCGGTGAACGGATCGCCGTTGTGAAACTTCAGGCCCTCGCGCAGCTTGAACTCGTACGTGCGCTGATCCGCGCTCACCGTCCACGACTCGGCCAGGCTCGGCGCCATGAGATTGCCGGGCATCGGCTTCACCAGCGCGTCGTGGAGGGCGTAGAGCACCCAGAACGGCGTCAGGAAGCCGCCCGTCACCTCGCCGGGATCGAACCAGGCGGGAGCCAGCGTCACGTAGAGCGCCCAGCGCATCTCGCCGTCGGGTTTCACGGGCGCCGGACGGGGCTGGGCCGAGACGTTGGGGGCAAGAGCAGACACGATCAGGAGCGCGATGAGGAGTCGCTTCATGGCGGGCAGTATAATCCCCGCGCCACACCGAAAGGAGCAACGCCATGAAGATGTCGCGCGTGACCAGTCCGAAGGTGAAGGAGCCGGCGCCCGGGACGTGGTCGAATTGCCGGGTCTACGGCAACCAGTTCTTCGTCGCCGGGATGACCGCAGGCGACGGCGCGGGCGGCGTGCTCGGAGACGGCTCGGTGTACAGCCAGGCCAAGGAGACCTTCACCAAGATCAAGCACCTCGTCGACGCCGCGGGCGGGACGATGAACGACGTCGTCCGCCTCGACATCTACGTGACCGACATCAAGCAGCGCGAAGAGGTGTGGCGCGCGCGGCGGGAGTTCTTCACGGGCGATTTTCCGGTCTCGACGCTCGTGGAGGTGCGCGCGCTGGCGACGCCCAAGCTCGTCGTCGAGGTCAACGCCACCGGCTTCCTCGGCGGCAGCGCCGGCTCCTGAGTCGACGTTATCGGCGAAACGCCGGCATCACCTCGCGCGCGAAGCGCGTGAGCTGCTCGATCATGTGATCCCTGGGCGTGCCGATCGCCCAGGCGACCATGATGTGCTCGAGCCCGGGGTAGCGCCGCTCCACCTCTTTGAGGTAGGCGACGATGTCGCCGGACGGCCCGCACAGCCACGCGCGGTTGCGCACACCGTTTTCGAGCGAGGCCGCGGTGGCCGACTGGGCCTGGCGGGCGGCGACGGCCTTCGCGTGCTCCTCGCCGTAGCGCAGCATGCCGAGCGGCGCCATCACCTTGGCGTGCTCCTCGAACGACGGGCGCGCGCGCTGCATGGCGCGCTCCTGCGTCTCGTCGATGCACATGCGGAAGCCGAGGATCAGATCCTCGCCGAGCTCCAGCGTCCGGCCGTGCCGGCGGGCCGCCGCCTGATAGTCGCGGAACCACTGCTCGACGAACTGCTCGGCGGTGGACGAGATCACGCCTTTGATCCCGTGCCGCGCCATGAAGTCGAGGCCGCGCGCGCTGCCGCTCACGATCGGCTGCCAGACCTCGACCGGCTGATGCACGGGCCGCGGCACCAGCGTGATCTCTTTCAATTGATAGCCGCGGTACGGGACCTCGGGCGGGATCGTGTAGTGCTTGCCCTGGTGAGAGAACGATTCCTGGCGGAACGATTTCAGGATGATCTCCACCTGCTCCTCGAAGAGCTCGCGGTTGGCCTCGGCGTCCAGCATCGGGTTGCCGAAGGTCTCGACCTCCCGCGTGTGGTAGCCGCGTCCGACGCCGAAGACGAGCCGGCCCTTCGTGAGGATGTCGGCGGTGGCGTAGTCCTCGGCGAGCCGGAGCGGATGCCAGGTGGGGACGACGTTGAAGGCGCAGCCGATCTTGATGCGCTTCGTGCGATGGGCGAGATCGACGGCCAGCATCGGAATGTTGGGGATGACTTCGTAGCCTTCGTGCTGGAAGTGGTGCTCGGCGAGCCACAGCGTCTCGTAGCCGAGCTCGTCGGCCACGCGCGCCAGCGTGATCGTGGTGTCGAAGACCTCGACCAGCCGCTCGTTCGGATAGCGGCGGTCGTCGGCCGGCGTGCCCGACAGCCCGCAATTCTCCAGCTCGATGTGGCCGACGTAGAGCGTCGAGAACCGCGTGATCATCGTCAGCCTCGTCCGGTGCCTTCCGGCTTGCGCGACCAGAGGCCGCCGGCCAGGTAGCCGCCGTCGACGGCCAGCGTGTGGCCGGTGACGTAGCTGGCGTCATCGGAGGCGAGGAACAGCGCGGCTCGGGCCACGTCCTCGGGCTCGCCGAAGCGTCCCATCGGGATGCGCTCGGTCCGCCGGCGCCGCGCGTCCTCGGGCAGGCTCCGCGTGAGCCGTGTGTCGATCTGGGCGGGGGCGATCGCGTTGACGGTGATGTGATGCTGCGCCAGCTCCACGGCCATCGTCTTCGTCATCTCGATCACGCCGGCCTTCGCCACGTTGTAGCCGACGAGGTTCTCGACGCCGCGGAAGCCGTTGATCGAGGCCGTCGTGATGATGCGCCCGCCGCCCTGCTTGACCATCTGGCGGGCGGCCACCTGGCAGCAGAGGAAAACGCCGGTGAGGTTCACACGGAGCACGCGATGCCACTGCGCCTCGGGATGCTCGAGGAACGGCGCGGAGTGCGCGATGCCCGCGTTGGCGAACATGACATCGAGGCGTCCGTACTCGGCGACCACGCGGTCGACGTAGGCCTGCACCTGGCCCACGTCACCCACGTCCACGCCGACGGCGATGGCGCGGCCGCCGCGCTGGAGGATCTCCTTGACGACCGCCTCGGCGGCGCCGACCTCGACGTCGCCGAGCGCCACCGTCGCGCCCTCCGAGGCGAAGAGCACAGCCGTCGCGCGGCCGATGCCGAGGGCGCCGCCGGTGATCGCCGCCACCTTTCCTTGCAAGCGCATCAGAGCTTCACTCCATATTTCTCGAGCGTGTCCTCGCGCAGCTCGAGGCCGAGCCCCGGCACCTCGGGCACGGCCATGTAGCCGTCGACGATCTTCGGGCGCTCGCGGAACAGCTCGAACCACAGGGGATCGCGCGTGGAGTCGGCGAACGATTCGAGGATGAAGCCGGTCGGGCTCGCCGCCACCGCGTGGACATGGATCTGGGGATCGTGATGCGCGGCCAGCGGGATCTGGTAGAGCTCGGTCATCACCGCGGCCTTGCGCCACACGGTGAGGCCGCCCGCCCACGTGGAGTCGATGATGAGGTAATCGACGAGGCCCTCGGCCACCATCGTGCGCAGCCCGAACGGCGTGAACTCGGTCTCACCGGCGGCGATCGGGATGTCGACCTCTTGCTTCAGCCGGCGCAAGGCGTGGCGCTCGTCGTACCACGGCATCGGGTCCTCGAGCCAGAAGATGTCGTGGGGCTCGCACAGCCGCGCGGCGCGGATCGCCGTGGGCAGGTCCCACCCCTGGTTCGCGTCGATCATGATCGCCACGTTGCTGCCCACGGCCTTGCGGATCACGCCGACCCGCTCGGCGTCGGCCTCGGGCGACAGTCCCGCCACCTTCACCTTCACCGTGCGATAGCCGTGCTCGAGGTAGAGCGCCGCTTCGCGCCGCAGGTCGTCCGGGCGCTCGCCGTCGCGATAGTAGAAGCCGGTGACGTACGCGGGCACGCGCGAGCGGAGCGCGCCCCCGAGGAGCGCGACGACCGGACGTCCCGTCGCCTTCCCCATGAGGTCCCACAGCGCGATGTCGATGGCGCTGATGGCCGTCACGAGCTGCCGTCGCTGCTGGGCCAGCGTGGGAATCCCCCGCACGCTCGTGTAGGTCAGCGCGAAGAGGTCCTGCCAGATGCGCTCGGCCCCGAACGGATCCTGGCCGACGACGAGCGGCGTGATGCGCTCGAGGATCTGCTTGACCACGCGCATGGCCTCGGGACCGCCCTGGGACAGGAACGGGCCGTGGGCCTCGCCGATTCCGACGAGGCCGGCGTCCGTCGTCAGCCGGACGATGAGCTCGCTCACCCGGCTGATCGTCGAGGTCGACGTGCGAACGGCCTGCGGCAGGGGCGCGGAGAGGAAGTACGTATCGAGCGCGGTGATCTTCATCTCGTCACGTGCGCCGGTGCGGGAGTCGAAAACCGCTGATCGCCGTGGCGCTTAGTCTCTGCGCCCCGTCAAACGTAGGAGCATCAGGAACAGGTTGATGAAGTCGAGATAGAGCGACAGCGCGCCGACGATGGCGTAGCCGGCGAGCTGACCCTCCGGCAGCTGGAACGCCATCTGCCTCAGGCGCTGCGCGTCGTATGCGGTCAGTCCCGTGAACACGATCACGCCGACCACCGAGATCAGGAACTGCAGCGCGTCGTTGTGCCAGAAGAGGCCGACGACGGACGCGAGAATCAATCCGATCAGCCCCATCATCATGAACTGACCGACACCGGCCAGACTCCGCTTCGTGGTCGAGCCGAAGAGGGCCAGCGCGCCGAACATGCCGGCCGTCACGACGAACGTGCTCGTCACGGATTCGCCGGTGTACGCGATCAAGATGACGGAGAGCGTGACGCCGTTGAGGCCCGAGTAGAGCGCGAAGAGGCCCGCGGCGGTCGGCGGCGCGAGCTGCCCGGCGCGCGCGGAGATGAAGAACACGAGCCCCAGCTCCGCGATGATGAGCCCGAAGAACACGAATCGATTGAGGACGAGCACACGCTGGATGTCGGGCGAGCTCGACACGGCATAGGCCACGACCGCGGTGAGCCCGAGCCCGATGGCCATCCAGGCATAGACCTTCCACAGAAAGGCTGACACGCGCTCCGCGGCGGCTGTTGACGAGGTCGTCGTCCAGGTATCCATCACTGCCCCCTTATGAGGACATTCGATCAAGCGCATCGATCGCGGAGTGGACGCAGTTCGAGACCAGATCGAGTCGCGCGGTGTGCCACGGATCGGGCACGCGGCTGTTCGTCAGGTACGCGAACGACACCCCCGACTCGGGATCGGCCCAGCAATACGAGGACCCCACGCCGCCGTGACCGAACGTCCGCGGATGGGCGAGGCTGCCCAGGCCGCGGATCGTGTCGGTGGTGCCGCGCACGTGCGGCCCGAGGCCTCGGTGCATCGGCATACCCATGTAGCCGTCGACGCGCTCGCCCGTGTAGTTGCGCGTGACGTACTCGACCAGCCGCGGCGACAGGAGGCGGACGCCGTTGAGCGTGCCGCCGCTCGCCATCATCTGATAGAACGCGGCCATCGCACGGGCGGTCGCGTAGCCGCCGCCCGCCGGTGATCCCGCGCGGCGGAACTCGACCGTGTTCTCCTCGGCGCGCCGGACCTGGCCGCGGCCATCGGGACCGGGCTCGTGCATGTCGACGGCGCGCTTGCCTTCGGCCTCGGGGAGACCGACGAAGAGCTCGCCAGCGAGGCCGAGCGGCTCGGCGATGTTGTCGCGGATGAATGCGCGATAGTCGGTCTTCGTGAGCGCCTCGATCAGGACGGCCGCGGTCCAGTGGGCCGAGCGGCCGTGATAGTGGACCTGGCTGCCCGGCACCCACTCGAGCGTGAAGTCGCACACCGTGCGGGCGAGCAGCCCGTGATCCTCCCACGCCGCGGCGGGCACGTCGGCGTTCGGAAACCCGCCCTGGTGCGTGAGGAGCTGGATCACCGTGATCTCGCCCTTACCGTGCTTCTTGAACTCGGGGACGTGCGCGGCCACGGCATCGGTGAAGCGGAGGGCGCCCCGCTCGACGAGGAGCCAGACCGCGCAGGCGGTCAGGACCTTGGTGTTGGAGTAGAGCAGCCAGAGCGTGTCGTCGTGGGCGGGCACCCGCGCCGGGTCGATCGTGCGGTCGCCGAACGTCTTGACGACGGCGAGCTGACCGTTGCGCGCGATCGCGATCTGGGCGCCGGGATAGCGTCCGGTGGCGACGTGTTCGTCGATGATGTGGAAGAGACGGTCGAGCGGATCGGCCGCGAGGCCGACGTCACAGAGCGTGGCGGACGGTAGTGGGAATGACATGGGCAGGGAGTCTAGCACGGCGCTGGCCTATACTGGCGCGCGTCCATGACCCAGGCCCGCGTCGTCATCATCGGTGGCGGCATCGCCGGCTGCAGCGTCGCCTACCACCTCGTCAAGCTCGGGTGGCGCGACGTCGTCCTGCTCGAGCGCAAGCAGCTCACGAGCGGCACGACGTGGCACGCCGCCGGGCTCATCGGCCGTCTGCGCGGCTCGCGCACGATGGCGGGGCTCGTCCGCTACAGCGCCGACCTGTACGCGCGGCTCGAGGCCGAGACCGGCGTGAGCACCAACTGGAAGCAGGTGGGCAGCCTCGGCGTCGCCCGGCGCGCGGCGCGCATGACGCAGTTCCGCCGGTCCGTCGCGCTCGGCCGCTACGCGGGGATCGAGGCGCACATCGTGGATCGCGACGAGATCCGTCGCCGCTGGCCCCTCTGCCGCGTCGACGATCTCGAAGGCGGCATCTGGATTCCTCACGACGGCCGCGTGATCCCGGCCGACACGACGCAGGCGCTCGCCGCCGGCGCCCGTGCGGGCGGAGCGCGCATCGTGGAGGAGACCGCGGTGCACGAAGTCCTCACGCGTGACGGCGCCGTCGCCGGCGTCCGCACGAGCCACGGCGAGATCGCCTGCGACGTCGTCGTGAACTGTGCGGGCATGTGGGCGCGCGAGCTGGGCGCGTTGAACGGCATCACCGTGCCCGTCTTCCCCGTTGAGCACTTCTACGCGGTGACACGGCCCATCGCGGGCGTGAGCCCTGACCTGCCCGTGCTCCGCGATTACGACGGTCACATCTACGTCCGCGAAGAGGTCGGCGGCCTTCTCGTCGGAGGCTTCGAGCCCGTCGCCAAGCCGTGGCACGCGCGCGTTCCGGACGACTTCGCGTTCGGCACGCTCAAGGAGGACTGGGACCAGTTCCGCATCCTCATGGAGAACGGTGTCCAGCGTATCCCTGCCCTGGACGAGGCGCAGATCCAGCTCCTGTTCGATGGCCCCGAGAGCTTCACTCCCGATGGAGGCTTCATCCTCGGCGAGGCCCCCGGCCTGCGGGGATACTTCATCGCGGCCGGCTTCAACTCGGGTGGGATCGCGTACTCGGGCGGGGCCGGCCGCGCGCTCGCGGAATGGATCGTCAGAGGCCACATGCCGATGGACCTCTGGTCGGTGGACCCTCGTCGCTTCGCCGCGTTCCACGGTGAGCCGCGCTTTCTCGCCGAGCGCATGCGCGAGGTGCCGGGCCTTCACTACCGTATGGCGTGGCCGCTCCGCGAGCACGAGACGGGGCGCGGTCTGCTCCGCTCAGCGCTTCACGAGCGTCTCGCCGCGCGCGGCGCGAGCTTCGGAGCGCGGATGGGCTGGGAGCGCGCGAACTGGCTCACGGGTGACGGCGCGCCGCCGGCAGCTCGCTACACGTTCGCGCGTCCCGACTGGCTCGCTCACGTGGCGCGCGAACACCAGGCCGCGCGGACCGGCGCAGCGCTCTTCGACCAGTCGTCGTTCGCGAAGTTCCTGGTGACGGGCGCGGGCGCCGAGCGCGCGCTGCAATGGCTCGCCGCCGGCGACGTCGCCGTTCCGGTCGGCCGCACCGTCTACACTCCCCTGCTCAACGAGCGCGGCGGCTACGAAAGCGATCTGACGATCTCACGCATCGCTCCCGACACGTTCTTCGTCGTGACGAGTAGCGCACAGCGCGTGAGAGACGCCGACTGGATCCGCAGCAACCTGCCGCGCGACGCAAAGGTCACTCTGGCCGACGTGACTGAGGAACTCGGGACGTTCTCGCTGATGGGCCCGCTGTCGCGCGAGGTACTCGCTCGCGCGACGCGCGCGCGCCTCGACAATGCCGCCTTTCCCTACGGCAGCGTTCGTGACATCGACGTCGCCGGCGTCACCGTGCGCGCGGTGCGGCTCTCGTACGTCGGCGAGCTGGGCTGGGAGCTCTACGTGGCCACCGCGCAGGCGCTGAAGGTCTACGACACGATCATGAGCGCGGGCGGCGTGACCGACGCCGGTTACTACGCGCTCGACTCGCTGCGCCTGGAGAAAGCGTATCGCGCGTGGGGCCACGAGCTGACGCCCGAGGACACGCCGCTCGAGGCCGGCATGGCGTTCACGATCGCGTGGGACAAGCCCGGCGGGTTCATCGGCCGGGACGCGCTCGTGGCCCAGCGCCAGAGCGGCGTCACCCGGCGCCTGCTGCTGTTCGCGCTCGACGAAACACCGCTGATGGCGTGGGGCGAGGAGCCGATTTACCGCAACGGGGCTTGCGTCGGAGTGCTCACCTCCGTCGGGTTCGGCCACACCCTCGGGCGACTGGTCGGTATGGGCTACGTGCCGCTCGCCGCGGGAGAGCGTGCGGAGAGTCTGCTGACCGGACGCTGGGAGATCGACGTCGAAGGCACGCGCGTGAGCGCGACGCCGTCGCTCCGCGCCTGGCATGATCCGACCGGCGCGAGGATGAAAGGATAACGATGCACGCGCAGACCGTGCTCGGCCCCATTGCGGCCGACCAGATGGGCATCACGCTCCCGCACGAGCACCTGCTGATCGACTTCGAGGTGATGTTCCGCGCGCCGGCGTCCGCCAGCGACCGCGGCCTCGCCTACCAGCCCGTGAGCATGGAGAACCTCGGCTGGATCCGCCAGAACTTCAGCTCGAACCTCGACAACCTGCGCCTGCTCGACGAGAACGTCGCGCGCGACGAGGCGCTGCTCTTCAAGAACGCGGGCGGCCGCACGCTGGTCGATCCGACCAATCGCGGCCTGGCTCGCGACCCGCTCGCGCTGGCGCGGGTGGCGCGGGCGACCGGCCTCAACATCGTCATGGGGTCCGGCTACTACGTGGCGGCCGCGCATCCGCCCGACATGGGTGCGCGGACCGAAGACGCGATCGCGCGTGAGATCGTCGCCGACCTCACTGTCGGCGTGGACGGCACCGGCGTCCGCGCCGGGTTCATCGGCGAGATCGGCACGACGTGGCCGTGGACCGAGAGCGAGAAGAAGGTGGTACGCGCCGCGGTCCACGCCCAGCGCGAGACGGGCGCTCCGCTGATGATCCACCCGGGGCGCCACGAGCGGTTGCCGCTCGAGATCGTCGAGATGATCCGCAAGGCGGGTGGCGATCTCGACCGGACGATCATGTGCCACATCGAGCGCACGATCGCCGACCGGGCGGTGCTCCTCGAGCTGGCGGCGACGGGCGTCTACCTGGAGTACGACCTGTTCGGGCTGGAGACGTCCTACTATCCGTACAACCCGGCCTTCGACATGCCGAACGACGGCGAGCGGATGCGCCAGATCTTGTTCTTGATCGAGCGCGGCCACCTCGCGCAAATCTTGATGTCTCACGACATCGCGTACAAGCACTGCCTGACGCGCTGGGGCGGCTTCGGCTACCACCACCTGCTCGTCAACGTCGTCCCGCGCCTCCGGGGCAAGGGCGCCGACGACGCGACGATCGAGACCCTGCTGGTCGCGAATCCCCGCCGCGCGTTCGTGTTCGCCTGAGCCGAGTCGCTCGCGCGAGACGATCG
>QHTB01000038.1 GCA_003220615.1 Candidatus Rokuibacteriota bacterium | reverse complement strand
CTTGATGTTGAGGAAGAAGCCCTTGATCTTCTCGCCACGCTTCTCGGAGATCTTCTCGGCGAGGTTGTTGGCCACCGCCTTGGCGATCATCGTCTTGCCGCAGCCGGGCGGGCCGTAGAGCAGCACACCCTTGGGAGGCGTGAGCTGATGCTCCTTATAGTAGTCGGCGTAGAGGTAGGGGAGCTCGACGGCGTCCTTGATGGCCTCGATCTGGGTGCCGAGGCCGCCGATGTCGTCGTAGCCGATGTCGGGGACTTCCTCGAGGGCGAGATCCTCGACCTCGCTCTTCGGCAGCTTCTCGAGCAGGTAGCCCGACTTGGCGTCCATGAGAATGTGGTCCCCGGCCTTGAGCAGCGCGGTCCGGAGCGGGTCCGCGATGACACCCACGCGATCCTCATCGGCCCGCATCGTCACCACCGCGCGCTCGAGATCGAGCACTTCCTTCAGGATGACGACCTCGCCTTGTACCTCGTAATCGGCGGCGTCCACGACGTTCAGGCCCTCGTTGAGGACGAGCTCCTGGCCCGGCTTCAGCGTCTTGATGTCGATCGCCGGGTGGATGTTGACCTTTACCTTGCGGCTCTGGGAGAGGACGTTGACGGTGCCGTCCAGGTTGGACGATAGATAGACTCCGTACGTCGACGGGGGCGCGGTCAGTTTGTCGACCTCTTCCTTGAGGGACGAGATCTGCTCGCGCGCGTCGTACAGGGCGTTCACCAGCTTCTCGTTCTGATCGAACGCGTGCCGGAGCTCTTCCTCCTCGATCCGTTCCCGCAGCCCCATAGGCTTGCTCCTTCTATGCCGCCAGCGCCGCTTCGGGCCCCAGGACTTCGATCGAGGTGTCGGTGGGCTCACGCGGCGTGAGTGAAACGATGCCGCGGTGGATGAAATCGCACATGATCCGGTTGCTCGTCGCCCAGTCACCTCCGTCGCCGAAGGCATGGTAGGCGCAGAAACCGCCGTGGTCGCTCGTGGCCTGCCCGCAGTAGGCGCAGAGACTCATGGCACGAAACCATGTCGTCCGATCGGTCCACCCATAGGACCTCCTCGCCCACCACCGCCTACACCCTTGAGATGGGATCAGCCGGATAACGGTTGCACGGCAACGACTGCAGGCTGCTCGGCGTCTCAATACTGGAGCCTCCGGTGTCAGAGGCCTCCAGGGAGGGGCATTGAGATGTGGACTCGGGTTGCTCCGGCTCACGCGTTGGTCGTAGCGGTTCTCCTCCTCGCGCAGCTCGGCAGAGGCACACCGGGCCGTAGTCCGGTGGAGCAGATCGAGCGCTCGGTGACCCGGCCGGTGCCCCAGGCGCCGGCGGCCCCCGTGGAGCGATCTCCGAACGTGTGGGTCCGCGACCGCTATCTCGCCGATCCGCTGCAGGGTGGCACGTCGTTCGTGCCCGGCCACTGGGAACGCCGCCTCTCGGACGGCCAGTACTACGCGCCGCCGTTAACCGTCTGCAACTCCGCCAGCGGGGAGTGCTCGACGGCACCAGCCGGCGTGCGCCCCCCGCCCGACATGCGTAGCGCACCCGTCGACCCACGCATGGCTCCATGAGGTGAATCAAAACCGTCTTCGCCTTGCGCGAGACGCCCCATCGAGGGAGAAAGAAGGACCATGAGCAGGCGACACGAAAGCCCCACGCTGACCGAGCTGGTCGCCCCGCGCGCGAAGGAGTTCCAGCACTACGGGACGGTGGTTTACGTTCCCATCGCGCTCGACGCGTCGGTTCGCGGCATCAGCGCAGAGAATCTCAACCAGCTGCTGGTCGACACCATGACCTTGCGGGATATGTACAAGAAGCACCACTGGCAGGTTAGCGGGCCAACCTTTTATCAGCTCCACCTGCTCTTCGACAAGCACTTCAACGAACAGGCTCAGCTGGTCGACGCCATCGCGGAACGGATCCAAACGCTGGGCGGCGTGAGCATCGCCATGGCTCACGATGTGGCGGAGATGACGCTGATCCCGCGACCGCCGCGAGACCGTGAGGAGGTTCCCGCGCAAATCGCCCGACTGCTTCATGCCCATGAAATCGTCTTGAAGGAGGCGCGGGCGATGGCGCGGCAGGCGGCGGAGGCGGGCGATGACGGCACCAACGACCTCCTCGTGAGCGACGTCATTCGGACGAACGAGCTGCAGGTCTGGTTCGTTTCCGACGATCTCGGGAACAGGCCCCTGCTCGCGCATGAGGAGTAGGACGGAGCTCCTTCCCCGAACGCTCTGCAACGCCTCGTGGTCCGCGATCGTCAAAAGGGTGTATGGGGCGACTGACTCCTGAAGAACGTCGTCGCATGTTCGTGGCGCATCAGCAGGCCAGGCGCCAAATGCTGACGCGGCTACATAGCGCACCGATCGCCGCGGAGTGCCGTGGTCCGCGGCGCGGGCTGGGACGGCTTTTCAAGACGGCGGTGATTGTTACGCTCCTGGGCAGCGGCTGGTTCGCCTACCACGCGGTGGAGTTCCACGTCCCGGCATCGGTCGTCGAGGCGCTACTGCCTCGGCTCTAGCGGCCGAATGGATATTCGGAGTAACCGGCCAGAAGAACGGCTCCGCCCGCTGCCGAGAAGACGGAGGCGTCCAAGGGTGCCTTGATCCCGAAATAGTAGTAGCAAACCTCCTCGATCAGACCGCCACACCGCCCGACGCATAGACGGGTGGCCCACCAAAGATTCTGGACCATCTTCTGATATGTGGCCCGGGCAAGGCGACCGCCGTCACGTCGCGCGGATCGGAGCGAGCCAGCACGATAAGGATCAGCTCGAGCGCACTGTTTCGGGCCAATTGAGCCAAGAGCTTCACGATTTTCGGGTGCCGCCCCGTCCTACCACAAGGGCCCCGGGCCCCACAGTCCCGAGTTCCTCGACTCGTCGAGTCGCTCGTCAGCCAACTCCTTCTTCAGAAGGAGCCGCTGGTACTCCTGGTACTGCGGCTCGGTGCCCACGTAGAGGCAGTTGCAGACGTCGGGGTCGGCATAGATGTAGTACGATGCCGCCCCTCGCCGCTGAACAGTCATTTTCCTCGTCGGAAACGTCCTGAGATCCGCGGCCTTCTCCGGCGTATCGGCCACCTTCATCTGAAAGCCCGCGGCCGTCAGCATCTGCTCGACTGACCGCGTTTCTCCGCGCGGCATAGTCGCGCAGCCCGCGACGGTCAGTGCGATCACGACGATGAACAATGCTCGTCTCATCCTCATCATGGCGTACTCCTCATCGATTCCAACGCGTTACGAGCTCCCCGTCGGCGCCCGCCATTCGCAGTTCGCTCTGACCTTCGGAGGTCGATGATCGAAGTGCCAACTCGACGGAGGCAACCGCCGCCAGCGATACAAGAGAAGCGACATGAGCGATTTCATGGCGAAGAGTCCCCGTTCACCCGGCGCGCCGGCGGGCGCTCGGATCAGTGGTCCAGCAGGCGATAGAACTGCGTCCAGGCCTCGTCCTTCTTTGCGCGTTGCAATTCCTTGAAAAAGATCGTGCCCTCCGGAAATTCGCCCGTCTTCTTATAGATCTCGTAGGACTGGTATTCAGGAAACCCTGCCATGCCGTTGTTCAGCGCATCGCGCGTCAACGGTGATCCCACGTATACCCACGAGCGCCAGTTCTTGGGCAGGATCAGGTCGCCCTCCTTGGTGTACTCGGGCAAGTACTCACGGCATTCACCGCGGCGCTGCCCGCATGGCGAGGTACGCCATGTTGAATGGCTCATCGGAATGATCCAGCTTCTCGCGCCCGAGCGCAGCTCAACGTTCCCATCCAGCCGGCGATGGCCCGTCCGATCTCGTCCGGCGAATCTTCCTGGACGAAATGGACCCCCGCGACCTTCACCTCATCCTGCGCTGGCCACTTGCGGACAAAGTCGACCATCGCGCGGCTGGCGAGGATCCCACCGGGCTCGGCCTTCACGAACAGCTTGGGCACGCCGCTCGTCGCCAGCCAGTCCGCGTAGGCGGCCGCGATCGCAGCCACGTCCGCGGGCTCGCCCTCGATGGGGATCTGCCGGGGCCACGTCAGCGTCGGCCGTCGCCCCTCGCCGGGCTCGGCGAACGGCCGTCGGTACTCCGCCATCTCCTCGACGGAGAGGGTGCGCAGGATGGCCTTCGGCAGGATCTGTTCGATGAAGAAGTTATCTCGCAGGACCATCGCCGCGCCGGCCTCGGAACGCAGTGCCTGTAAGGCTGGACGCATTCCGAACTTGTCCCAGTGGTCCCAGCTCTGCGGCCCCACGATCGCCTCCATGTACGCGATACCCTTCAGGGCCTCGCGGTGGCGGTTGGCCCAGTCGAAGCCGAGGGCCGAGCCCCAGTCATGGATGACGAGGGTGACCCGCTCGTGCACATCCAGGGCCTCGAGCAGGGCGTCGAGGTAGCGGCGGTGCTCGACGAAGCGATACGAGCCGGGGCCACTGTCAGGCAGCTTGTCGGAGTCGCCCATGCCGATCAGGTCGGGGGCGATGCAGCGGCCTCGTGGCTGCAGGTGCGGCAACACGTTGCGCCAGAGGTACGACGAGGTGGGATTGCCGTGCAGCAGCACGATGGGGTCGCCCTCTCCCACCTCCACGTACGCCATCTCGCTGCCGAGGACCCGCCGCCGCTGCTTTTGGTACGGAAATGCCGCAGAGATCATGTTGGCTTCCCCTTCTTTCTTTGTAGGTTGAGTGCGAGCTCGGTGAGGTCGGCGATTCCGATTTCTTGCGTACCCGCCATCTGGATTACGACTCCTCTCTATCGCCGGTTAAGAAGCCGCAGGCCCGATCGCGGTTTCGACCGGCCGGAAAAAAGATTCGTCGCACACGACCGGAACCGAGACGGTGTCCGACCCGTCCCAACGGCATGCCGATCACCCGGTTGCGCCTTCGCGAGCACCTTACGGGGCGACTGAGTTGTTGGCGGAGCGTTGCCGTCCCGCTGGTCCAGACGGCCTTGGCCGCCGGCCTCTCCTGGTTCGTCGCGGTGCATCTCTTCGGGCACCACGCGCCGTTGTTCGCGCCGGTTGCGGCCGGCCTTCTGCTGATGCGTGAGTAGACGGCCCAGACCCTGGATCGCCAGTTCGTGCAGTCGCTGGCGCTCCGCCGTCAGCCACTCCTCGAACGGGCGCTCGGCGAGCACCAGCCCGGCCAGCAGATCACCTCGATAGAGAGCCGCGACCTGTCCGAGTGCGTCCGGGCTACTGTCGGCGACCAGCCGCTCGAACCGAGCCACGTCCACGTCGACGGCCGAGGGGTCGAGGGACACGCTCGCGCCGTCGAAGCGCAGGCTCGCGCGCGGCTTCGGCAGGGTCTTCTTGATTCTCGACAGCGCGTTGCGCAGGTTGCCCCGGGCCTGCGCGTCCTGCATGTCTCCCCACAGAAGAGTTGCAAGCTTTTCGCGGGGATGCGATTGGCCGAGCGGCAGGGCGAGATAGGCCAGGAGCGCCTGGGTCTTTTTGGTCGGGAGGACGAGCGCAGCACCGGCTGGAGGCGTGCTTCAAATCCGCCAAGAAGCTTGAGCTCCAGGTGCGCCGCGGACTTCAAGGCTCCTCCATGACTCCGGCCAAGAAGCGGTGCGGAGTATGCCACAGCCCTCACCCCCGATTACGCCATTTTCCACGGTGCTTGGGACGATCTGGATACGGCCACTCGTTACAACGGGGGTGAGACGAAGCGCAATTCCGCACGCGAGGAGGTCGAGATGGGAGAGATGCCGCTCGGTAGCTGTCGACCGACCGTGGATCGCGACGCAAATCTCGTGGAAGCGCTGCGCCGGCAGGAGGCAGGGGCCGCCGAGGCCCTGATCGCTGCGTACGGAGATCGGGCCTACCGCCTGGCGATGCGCATGACCGGCAACCGCTCGGATGCCGAGGAGGTCGTCCAGGACGCCTTCTGGACAGTGGTCCAGAAGATCGAGACGTTCAGAGGTGATGCGGCCTTCGGCTCCTGGCTCTATCGAATCACCGCAAACTGCGCATATACAAAACTTCGCATCCGGCGTGCGCGGCATCACGAGACCTCGTTGGACGAGGGTTCGGTGATGGTCGATAAGACCTCGTTGGACGAGAGTCTGGTGATGGTCGATGAGCATGCCCCGTCCCTTCAGGACTGGTCCGCGCGTGTCGAGGATCCGGCGCTTCAATTCGAGCTGCGGACGGTGTTGACGGCGGCCCTCGACACCCTGCCGGAAGACTACCGCGCCGTCCTGGTGCTTCGCGACGTCGAGGGCCTGTCGGTCCAGGAAGTCAGCCAGATCACTGGGCTGAGTGTCGCCGCCGTGAAGACTCGAGCGCACCGTGCGCGGCTGGTGCTGCGCAAGTGCCTCGGGGAGCACTTCTCGGATCGGCCGCCGTCGCTCCCGGCTTCACCTTCTGTGTCTGCGCCCTCGCCGCGCCGCGGCGAATGGTCGAGCGGGTCGACGCGGCCGCGGCCGCGGTCCGAGCGTCGTATCTCGTCTGGGCGGCGAATCTCATTATCGGTGTGATCGCGCTCGGCACACTGCTGCCGTTCGAGGGGACCGCCGGAGTCAGCGTGACTGACGTTACAAGCCGAGATCGCTCAATCCCGGATGCCCGTCCGGTCGGCGTCCGAGCGGCCAATGGTACTTACGGTCTGATTCCTTGATCGGGAGATCGTTGATGCACGCGTAACGCAATCGCATCAGCCCGTTCTGGTCAAACTCCCAGTTCTCGTTGCCGTACGAGCGAAACCAATTCCCCGAGTCGTCATGCCATTCGTAAGCGAAGCGCACTGCGATGCGATTCCCTCCGGACGCCCACACCTCCTTGATGAGGCGATAATCGAGCTCTCTCGCCCACTTGCGGGTAAGGAAGGCGATGATCTCCGGCCTGCCGCTTACGAATTCCGCGCGGTTCCTCCATCGGGAATCTGGTGTGTAGGCCAACGCCACTTTCTCGGGGTCGCGAGAGTTCCAGCCGTCTTCCGCCAGACGGACCTTCAATTCGGCGGTCTCGTGAGTGAACGGAGGCACCGGGGGACGCGTTTCAACGTGTGATGTTGCTACGGACATTGCAATCTCCTGGGCATCTTGAAGAACTTTCTTACACGCGGGTCATTCATCGGGCTCAAGCGACTGCCGCGAGCCCAAGGTCATTCAGGTATGTGACGATTTGGGCCCAATCGCAGGGCTTCGCAAAGATGACGCTCGCGCCAGCTGCCTTCGCGCGAATCAAGGCGGGTCCGCTGTCGCCCGTGATGACGATGACGTGGGGTGGGCGTCGTGCGCGGTCGAGGATGGTGCGAATCAGCACATCGCCGGGAATGTCGGGCAGGCCGAGATCGCTCATGACAACGTCGAAGTCGTGCGCCCGCAACGCCGACAGGGCGTCACGTCCGTTGGCGACTCCCACGGCCACTGCACCCTCCAGTCGGAGCAGCGCGGTCAACATGTCGAGCGTGCCGGGAGAGTCTTCGATCACGAGGACGTGAATGCCGTGTAGTCCCGGCGCACCCGAGTCCTGACTCTCCATATCCTCC
>QHTB01000037.1 GCA_003220615.1 Candidatus Rokuibacteriota bacterium | reverse complement strand
AATGTCGGGACGCTGAACTGGCAGGGCATCGTCGTCGTCACCGGCCGGTACGTCGGCGCCGGGTTCATGGACGGGAGCACGACGAACATCAACGGCGCGTTCGTCAGCAACGAGACCGTCTGGAACGAAACGAACGGGTACTACGAGGTCTACATCGGGACGCAAACCGGGTCGGCCAACTTCCACTACAGCAAGCAGGCGCTCGACATGATGAAGACGATCCGGGCCTTTCACACGGTCTACGGCTGGCGGAATTTCTAGATGCGGACCCTGGTCATCGTCGCCGTCGTCGCCGCGCTCCTCCTGGGGTGCCAGCAATCACGGCCGACCAATCCGTTGGCTCCGCCCATGGGGCCGGCCGTCCGCACGCTGAAGGAGGAAGGCGATCAGCTAGCGCGGAGTCACGACTGGGCGGGCGCGGCGACCAAGTACCAGACGGCGCTCAACCGGGAGTCGAGCAACCTCGAGCTGAGGCTCGCGTTCGGCATCACGCTGTCGCATCTCGATCGCCGGGAGGAGACCATCGAGCAGTTCCGGTGGGTCGTGAACCACAGCCAGCCGGGGACGCCCGAGTTCGTGATGGCTCGCACCTGGCTCGTCGAGGCCGGTGAGGTCGACGGCGGGCTGCGCACGGCCAGCGCGTCGCCCGTGACGGACGCCGCGTCGGCCAGCAAGGAGACCACGCCGAAGGGCGGGGTGCGAGGCATGACGAGCTGGCCCGGCGTCGCCCCGCGGGAGCGGCTCGTGCCGTTGCGCATCACCTTGTCGGGCGAAGACACCGAGAACCGCGACGTCCAGCTGGGCCGGCGCTTCCGACTCGGCGAGCCGTACCGCTTGGCCGACGCGCGCCCCGGCAAGTATCGCCTGCGGGCCGTCGCCATCGATCAGAACGTCGAGCTGTGGGACAAGCAGGTCGTCGTCGAAGCCGGAAAAGAGACGGCGCTGGATTTGTCCGCGTCCGACAGTTCCGTCTCGCCCAGAGAATTTTCGCCCGCGAACTGACGCTCCGTCCACGCGCGCGTTCGATCGTCGGAACGCGCGCGCCGTCGTCCGTCGAATCGCTGCTGACCGCCGGCAAACATCTGACGCCGGCAAGAATCTCGGCGCTGAGCACGCACGGCATCGAGATGCCGCAATGTCAGCCCGAGCATTCCTAACTCATTGATTGTGCTCGCGCCGGACCCGGCATGCGGCTTGCGATAAATGTTCCCTCGTGGCGCGGGCGGCAGAAGCATGGACGCCGACAACGCCCCCGGGCTCAAGAGGAGGATTCAGCATGCGTATGCGCGCGAGAGTCGTCATCATCTCGATCGCGACGTTGCTGTTCGTGATCTTGGCCGGTGCAACGGCCGTCCCGGACGCACTCGCGGAGAATCGAAGCGATGCACGTCGTGACGCTCACGATGGCCACGGTGGGTACGACGGGCGGTTGCACGAGGGCAAGCTCCAGCTCCAGATCGATGCGCTGAGAGCTCAGCTCGCCGCGGCCAAGGCGTCGGGCGCCTGGGCCGACGCAGCGCTCCAGAAGCAGATCGATGCGCTCAAGGCCCAGCTCGCCGCCATGGGCACGCCGTCCTCGGGCGGGTCGTTACTCAACGTCTTCGACGGCGGCCAGAAGAGCGTCGGCCCGGTGGTCGGGCTCGATTCCGAGAACATCCCGTGGGTGCTCATGACGGCTCGGGACACCGGTGCTCAGAGCTATACGTTCGCGCTCAAGGTCTTCCGTGGCCAGCTCGCGGGCGCCAACGTCCTGTTCTCGGGGCCCAACTGCACGGGCACGGCGTTCCTCGAGCCGCTCGCCGTGACCCAGGGCGTGTACTTCGGCCCGAACGCGATCTCGCTCGGCGGCATCGATTACGTCCACGTCGGTACGGTCTACGCCGCGCCGGCGGGCGCCGCCGTCATCCAGGTCGATCTCGGCTCCAAGGCCATGGACGACGGGTCGTGCTTCAGTGGTCTGATCGGGTTCCCGGGGAGCCACGTGGTCGCGGCCACGGCGGTGACCTTCACGACGGCGTTCACGCCGCCGTACTCGGTGCGGTAGCGCGTCGACGCCGTCAGGTCGTCCGCAGTTTCGCGAGCAGTCGGGGGTCCGGGTCGATGCCGAGGCCCGGACCCTGAGGAATGTTGATGCGGCCGAGCTTCGGGTGGATCGCGTCGCCGAGCGGGTTGTCGGCGAAGTCGCAGTAGAAGCGCTCGACGAGTGACTCGGTCCCCATCGCGGCGATGCAGTGGATGGACGCGAGCAGCCCCGGCCCGAAGTACGCCGAGTGCGGGACGACCTGCACGCCGAACGTCTCGGCCAGCGCCATGACCCGGCGCATCTCGGTGACTCCGCCGATCTTGGTCACGCTCGGCTGCGCATAGGTGATGGCGCCCGCCTCGAAGGCGCGCCGAAATTCCCACGCGGTGCCGTAGTTCTCGCCGGCGGCGGTGTCGAGGCCGCCGCGCGTCCGAACCTCGGCGAGGCCGCCAAGGTTCTCGGGCGGCCACACCGGCTCTTCCAGCCAGTGGATGTCGAGCGGCGCCAGGCGGCGCGCCATCGCGATCGCCTCGGCCACCGTCCACGGACAGTTCGTGTCGACCATCAACGGCACGCCCGGGCCTGCGGCTTCGCGCGCCGCCGTGATCTCGGGCAGGGTGATCTCGTGGATCTTCACGCGGCGATAGCCGCGCCCCAGCGCCTGCGCGGTGTAGTGGGCCACGGCGTCGGCGGCACCGTAGCGCAGGAGACTCGCGTAGGCGGGCAGGTCAGCGCGCGGGCTGCCGCCGAGCAGGCGATAGAGCGGAACGCCGGCTGCCTTGCCCGCGATGTCCCAGAGCGCGATGTCGATCCCCGAGAGCGCGTACATCGTGGCGCCGTTCCGGCCCACGCCGTGCAGCACGCGCTGGACCTCATCGTGGGACGCGAGGATCTGGCTCGGGTCGCGGCCGACGAACATCGGACCGACGAGCGTGTCGATGGCCGCCCGGGTCGCGTGGAAGATGCGGTGGCCGAAGGCTTCGCCCCATCCCGTGAGGCCGGCGTCGGTCTCGACGCGGACCAGCAGCATGTCGATGCTGGTGCGGGCCCGGCCACCGAGCATCGGCGTCGCTCGCTCGATCTGCATCGGCAGGTTGAGCACGATCGTCTCGATGCGAGTGATCTTCATGGGTGGCGGATGATACTACGCGATGCCAGTTGACCTGAACACCCGGTGGGTCTACAACAGGACAGCGGTACACGCCCGATCCGTGGAGGATGCCATGGCCAAGATCAAGCACATTGCGATGTCTACGCAGGACCCCGACAAGACCGCGAAGTTCTACATCGACGTGTTCGGCATGAAGGAGATCGGGCGGATCGACAACCCGAACACCAGCGGGTACTACCTGAGCGACGGCGATCTCAACCTGGCCATCCTCAAATTCAAGAACGACGCCGTGGCCGGGGCCGAGCGGGGCAAGGGCTTCTCCGGCATCCATCACATCGGGTTCCAGGTGGACAACCTCGAGGCGATCGCCGAGCGGCTCGCCACCGCCGGGTCCAAGCCGCGTGACGACGTCAACGAAGCGCTCGGCGTGGGCAAGGGCGAGCACAAGTACAACGTCGAGGTGAAGTACAGCGGCCCGGACAACGTGATGCTCGACGTCTCCGAGACCGGCTGGGTGGGCTCCTCCGGCTTCCGTCCCTAGCACCTCGTCCCGGCCGATGCTGGATCTCGTGATCCGCCGTGGCCTCGTGGTCACGGCGCAGGACGCCGCGCCCGGCGACGTCGGTATCCTGGACGGCAAGATCGTGGCGGTGGCGTCGCCGGGCTCGCTACCAGGCGACGCCGCGCGAGTCATCGACGCCGAGGGCAAGATCGTCCTGCCCGGCGGCATCGAGCCGCACGCCCACATCGCCATCCCCGTGCCGCAGTACTGGGGGGGCCGCCCCGAGCTCCTGTCGCAACCACCCGAAGCGGCCACGCGAGCGGCCGCGTTCGGTGGCGTGACGACGGTCGTCGACTTCGCGGGAGACTTGATCCTCGAGCCCGGCACCAGGCCGCCCGACTGGTCCATCCTGGAATCGCTCGACTCGCGGCGCGCCGTCTTTCGCGATCACGCGTACACCGATTTCGCCTTCCACTACATCCTGGCCGGCAAGGTGGCTCCGACGAGGATCGGTCAGCTCGCCGAGGCGATCCAGGAAGGCGTCGCCAGCTTCAAGATCTTCACGACGTTCAACGAGCTGCGCGTGCCCTACGGGCACCTGTGGGCGGTGTTCGCCGAGGTGGCCAAGCACGGCGGCATCATGGCCGTGCACGCCGAGGACGACGACATCGTCAACTACATGACGGACACGCTGATCCGGGAGGGCCGCGACCAGGGCGAAAACCTCCACCTCGTGCACAACAACCTCTCCGAGGACCTCGCGTTCCGCCAGATCATCCGTCTGGCCCGGCACACCGAAGTCGCCATCTACTTCGTCCACACGACGGCCCGGGAGGGCGTCGCGGCGATCGCCGAGGCCCGTCAGCGCAGCCAGCCCGTCTACGGCGAGGCGCTGCACAACTACCTGCAGTTCACGTGCGAGGACTACAAGAAGCCGGGCGGGACCGCCGTCCACACGTATCCCGCCCTCAAGTTCGCCGAGGACCGCGACGCGTTGATCGCGGGACTGCTGGGCGGCGATCTCTGCACGACCGCCACCGACGACTTCACGGTGCACAAGGACGTCAAGCTCTGGGGCAACACGATCCAGACGGTGTGCGGCGGGCACAACGGCATCGAGACCCGCCTGCCCGTCGCGTTCACCAAGTTCGTCGTGGAGCGCCACATGCCGCTGCCGCGGTTCGCCGCCATCACCTCGACCAACGCCGCGCGCATCCTGGGCCTGTATCCGCAGAAGGGCGTGATCGCGCCCGGCAGCGACGCGGATCTCGTCCTCATCGACCCGCGGGTGACGAAGACGCTGGCCCTCGCCGATCTGCACTCGGCGGCGGACTACAGCATCTGGGAGGGGTTCACCTGCCGCGGTTACCCGGTCATGACGATCCTCCGCGGCAAGGTGATCGTCGAGAGCGGCAAGCTGGCCGGGAGCCCGTCGGATGGCCGCTGGGTGAAACGCAAGGTCGGCGCGGACGTTCTCGCCCGGCCCGCGGTGTAGCGTCAGCCCGCCGAGATCGTTCCGCGCTCGATGACGTAGACGCGATCGAGCGCGCGCGTCAGCCCCTTCGTATCGGACTCGGCGACGAGGGCCGACACCCCCAGCCGCTTCAACCCGCCGATGACGTCGCAGATCCGTTCGGCCAGCGCCGGGGCCACGCCTTCGAGCGGCTCGTCGAGCAGCAAGAGCCGCGTGCCGCCGGTGATCGCGCGCGCGAGCGCGACGATCTTCTGCTGGCCTCCGCTGAGCTGGGTCGTGCGGCGCTTGGCCAGTGGGCGAAGCTCCGGGATGACGTCGTAGGTGGCCTGCAAGCGGGCGGTCGCGTCCTTGGGCCGGGTCGTCCACACCGGGAGCAGGATGTTGTCCTCCACGGTCAGATCGGGGACGAGGCGACGATCCTCGGGCATGTAGCCGATCCCCATCTGGGCGCGACGATACGGCGCGATCGGTCGCAGCGCCACGCCGCCCAGCGTGATCGTCCCCGCGCGGGCCGGCAGTGCCCCGACGATCGCTCGCACCAGCGTCGTCTTGCCGGCGCCGTTCCGGCCGATGACGCCGCAGAGGTCTCCCGTGGGGACCTGGAGCGACACCGCCCGGAGGATCGGCGTCGCGCCGATGCTGACGTCGAGGCGATCGACGTCAAGCACGCCGGCGCCCCGTCACGTGCTCGCGCACGCGCGCGTCGCCGAGGACGTCGGCGGCCGGGCCGTCGGCCAGGATGCCGCCCTCGTGGAACGCGAGCACCCGCCGGCCGTAACGCTCGACGATGTCGATGTCGTGCTCGATGAAGACGACCGTGGCCTTCCGCTGCGCGAGGGCGGCCATGACGATGTCCATGACCGCGAACTTCTCCTCGGTGGCGATGCCGCTGGTGGGCTCGTCGAGGAAGAGCAGCGTGGCCTCGCGCGCCGTGGCCATCGCGATGTCGAGCAGCTTTCGCACGCCCTGGGGCACGACCGCCGCCGGTCGATCACGGTAGGCCTCGATCCGATAGACGCTCAGGAGCTCCTCGCAGGCCGCCACGCGGTCACGACTGGCCAGGGCCGACAGCCCGGCGCCGCGCCCGCGGTCGGACAGGCCGTGCGCGATCATCAAGTTTTCGAGGACCGACATCGTCGAGAACACCTGCGGCATCTGGAACGAGCGACAGACACCGAGCCGGGTGATCTCGCGCGGCGGGAGGCCGACGAGCTCCTGGCCGCGAAAACGGATCGAGCCTCCGCTCGGGTGCGTGTAACCGGTGACGAGGTTGACGAACGTCGTCTTGCCCGCGCCGTTGGCGCCGATGATGGAGACGACCTCCTCGGTCGCGATGGTGACGTCGATGTCGCGGGCGGCCACGACCTGATCGAACAGCTTCGTGAGTCGGCGCACCTCCAGCACCGGCGAGCCCGTCATGCCCGGGCGCGGTTCCGCTCGAGCGCGGACCAGAGCCCGCCCGGCAGGCGCAGGATGATCGCGAGCAGCGCGACGCCGAGGATCATCTGCCAGACCGAGGGCGCGTACTGGAGCGCGTACGTCTGGAGCAGCCCGAAGACCAGCGAGCCCAGAAACGGCGCCAGGACGCTGCCGGTGCCGCTCAGGATCGTGACGAACACGAGCTCGCCCGAGGTCGTCCAGTAGGCCATCGACGGGTCGATGTGGCCGACCGCCATGGCCGTCAGCGCGCCGGCGCCTCCGGCCAGCGCCGCGCCGAGGACGTACTGGACGTGGATGACCCGGCCCGGCGCGTAGCCGAGATACTCCACGCGGACCTCGTTGTCGCGCAGCGCGGTGTCGAGACGACCGAGGATCGTGCCGAGATACCAGTGGATGCCGAGCGCCGCGCCCGCGGCGGCCGCCACCGTGAGGTCGTAGAGGAGCGTGCGTGTCGCCAGCGCGGACAGCCGTGCCCCGAAGATCGTCGGGGTGGGCACGTTGAACCCGTCGGTGCTGCCGAGCGTCTCCGTCTTCACGAGCAGGCCGTAGAAGAGCATCGAGAACCCGAGGCTCAGCATGGCGAAGAAGATCTCGCGATAGCGGCGCATGAGGAAACCGAGCCCGGCGCCGAGGAGTGTCGCCGCCGCCACGCCGATCACCGTGAGCACGATCATGTCGGTCAGGCGGAGCTTCAGCCCGGCCAGGCCGACGGCGTAGCCGCCGATCGCGAAGAAGAGCGCCTGACCGAACGACACCAGGCCCGACCGGAACTGTACGACGAGGCCGAGCGCGACGATGCCGCGCGCGAGCGACAGGATCACGAGCGAGACGGCCCACGACGGCAGGAAGAAGCCGGCCGCCACGAAGACCACGAACGCCCCGGCGAGCGCGGCCCCGGTTCGATCGCGTGCCGGCATCGTCAGACCTTGCGGAGGCGCTCGTGTCCGAGCAGGCCGTACGGCCGGACGATCAGCACCAGCGTCATGATGAGGTAGATCGCGAAGACCTCGGCCTGGGGCAGCAGATGGACGGCGGCGGCCCGGCTCAGCCCGATGACCGCCGCGCCCAGCAGCGCGCCCGGGATGCTCCCCAGGCCCCCGATCACCACCACCGCGAACGCGAGGACGATCACGTCGACGCCGAGGCCCCGCGACACCGAGATCATCGGCGCCGTGGACGCGCCGCCCAGCGCGCCGAGCACCGAGCCGATCAAGAACGTGACGAGGAAGACGCGGCGCACGTTGATGCCGCACGCCTCGGCCATCTCGCGGTCGAAGATCACCGCCAGCAGCAGCTTGCCGGCGATCGTCCGCGTGAGGGCCCACCAGCCGACGCCGCCCACCAGCAGCGCCAGCGCGATCAGGGCGAGGTCGTAGTTGTTGAGCAGCAGCGGCCCCACGGACGTGGTCCCCAGCAGCGAGTACGGTTGGGGCGCCGGCCGCGCTTCGACGCCCCAGA
>QHTB01000173.1 GCA_003220615.1 Candidatus Rokuibacteriota bacterium | reverse complement strand
CTTCCGTGTCGCAGTTTTCGCGATTCGCTCCGCCGTCAACCCTGCGAGTTCACTGCCGTGGCGCGAGAAATGCTGAGGACTCCCGCCATCGTGGCGGAGGTTCGAGTCTGTCTCGGGCCTCGCTTCCTCCTGCCAATTTCCAACCGTGCTCGGGTTGCTGTGAATCCTTCACAGGTAGCGGCACGGAGGTCGTTCAATGGAAACTGGCCACACACGTTCCCGCTGTAGAAGCCATCCCCTCGCACGCGCCGGTCTGGTGCTTTCAGTGCTGGCGCTCGGGCTCCTCTTCATGGATGCCCGGGTCGTTCGCGCCGATGGTGACCTCGCCCCGCTTTCATCCGTTGGCGTCCCAAAGCGGACCGGCGGCACCATCATCAACAATGCGGCCGCGATCAAACTCGGCAAGGCGCTGTTCTGGGACGAACAGACCGGCGGTGATGGCCGCATCGCATGCGCCACCTGTCACTTCCACAACGGCGCCGATAACCGGACCCTCAACACCCTCCATCCCGGCCCCGATGGCATCTTCGCCAGCGGCGGCGTGACCGCGGCCGGGCAAAATTTCTTCCCCGCGAACATCGTCAACGATGACCGGGTCGGCTCGCAGGGCATCGTCGGGTCCATCTTCCAATTCATCGATCCCAACCCGTACAATGCCGCCGACCTCTGCACTCCTGATCAGACGGCGCCCTTTTTCCATAACCGTCGCGTGACCGGCCGCAACACCCCTCCGATGATCGACGCCGTCTTCAATCGCCAGAACTTCTGGGACGGCCGGGCCAACGACAAGTTCAACGGTAACGATCCGTTCGGAAACACCGAGAACCAGCTGGGCCAGATCGGTCCCACGGTGACGAACAGCAGCCTCGCCTCGCAGGCCGTCGGTCCGCCGAACAACGAAGTCGAGATGTCGTGCAAGGGCCGGCCATTCAATGGCCCCAACAGCCTGGCCGCCAAGCTGCTCGCGCGCCAGCCGCTGCGGCTGCAGAAGGTTCATCCTCAGGACAGCGTGCTGGGTGGGCTGTCGAACTGGCCGAACCCAGGACTGAACCGGAGCTACTCCCAGCTCATCGCCGACGCCTTCGGTCCTTTCGTGGCGGCGAACGCTCAGAACACGTTCTCGCGAATCTGGGGTGAGGCCGTCCAGGCCTACATGTCGACCCTCATCTCCGACCAGACGCCGCTCGATCGCTACCTGGCCGGCGACAAGAAGGCCCTGACCTCCAACCAGGAGAAGGGTCTCAACCGCTTCACCGGCAAGGGGCAATGCAGCAAGTGTCACCCCGGACCCGAGCTGACCGACGCGTCGATCAGCTTCTTCAACAAGAACGGCGCCATCAACGAGGACGGCGGCGATCAGGGCTTCCACAACATCGGGGTCCGTCCGGCCGCGGAAGACGCGGGCCGGGCTGGCCTGGGCCCCAACGGCGCGTCGTTCTCGGAGAGCGGCTCGCCTGTAGACAACGGCGCCTTCAAGACGCCCGGCCTCCGCAACGTCGGGTTGCGGGCGCCACATATGCACAACGGCGGTAAGAAGGACCTGGCCGCGGTCGTCGACTTCTACAGCCGCGGCGGCGACTTCCCCAACCCGTCCAAGCGCATGAAGGAGCTCAACCTCAAAGCCGACGACCAGGCGGCCCTGGTGGACTTCCTCCAGAACGCGCTGACCGATTGTCGGGTGGCAAGGGAAGAAGCTCCCTTCGACCATCCATCGCTCAGCCCGCCGAACGGGGCATTCGTCCCCGCGACCGGCGGCGGTCACACCTGCCACTAGCAGGGACGAGGTTTCGCGAGCAGTAAGGAGGGGCTGGGTCGCAGATCTAAAATCTGCGGCCCAGCCCATCCAGGCCGGTGCGCTCAGCCTCGGCACCCGAAATTTGCTCTCCGCGCGCGCCGCACGCTAGCCTGGTGGTATGCCTGAGCCACTCGTCATCGTGATGGCGGTGTTCGCCGTGCTCGGAGTCGTCCTGCTCGTGGCCGCGCTGGTGACCTTACGGAAGCAGCGCTGGCTCGGCACCGGGATGTCGCTGATGCTGGCCGTCTTCTTCCTGGCCCTGGCAGCGCTGGCCGCCACCCTTGGCGTCGCGATGCAAGGGTACCGGGCACTCACCCGCGAGGTCGTCGCGGCGACCGTCGTGACCCGGCCGACCGGTCCGGAGCGATTCCTGGCCACGTTCACCTTCCCGGAGGGCCGCCGCGAGCAGTACGAGATCACCGGGAACGCGCTCTACGTGGACGCCCACATCGTGAAGTGGCACCCGCGCGCCAACATCCTGGGGCTTCACACGGCTTATCAGCTCGATCGTGTGTCGGGGCGCTACGACCGGCTCGAGGACGAGCAGACGAAGCCGCGGCGCATCTTCTCCCTCTCGCGTCCGACGCCCGTCGACATGTTCCAGGTCGCCCGGAGTCTCACCTTCCTGCGACGGTTCGCGCGCCTGGTCGATGCCGAGTATGGTTCGGCCACGTTCATCGCGACGCGAGAGCCGACGCAGCTCGAGCTCCGCGTCTCGACGTCAGGTCTGCTCTTCCGGCCCGCCGGACAGACGCTTCAGGGCGCGTCCGCCTCACCGATCCCGCAGCGCTAGCGCCGGTCGTGACACCCTTTCGAGGCGTCGGAGGGTCAAAACCCTCCAACGACGACGAACGGCGTCGCTTTGCCGTTACTTCCCGTCCCACAGGACCATGCGGCGGAACGCCTCGGCGTGCTCGACGCCGGCGTGCTTGCCATCGCGCACAGCCCAGCCTCGTAGCAGACCGTCGACCCATTCGCCCTTGCCCACCTGGGAGACGTGCGCTTTGAGCGACGCGCACTTCGTCGCCAGCGTGTCGCCGATGTCGATCCACGAGTCCGGCGGGAGCGCGCCGCTGATCCAGACTTCCTTCACCTTGTGAGGCTCGAGGCCCTCGGCCAGCAGCTCGGGAAAGATCGCGCGTGTCTCGGATGACGGAAATACCGCGTCGAGCGCCGCACTGGCCACGGCTCGATGGTCGGGGTGGTTCAGGTACTCGTTGCCGTAGTAGCGGACCGTCGGATCGCTGCACACGACCACATCCGGCCGACAGCGACGGATGACGCGCGTGAGGTCGCGGCGGAGGGCGATCGTCGGCTCGACGACGCCGTCCTGGTAGCCGAGAAAGATCACCTCCGTCACGCCGAGGATGCGAGCCGCCTCGCGTGACTCGCGCTCGCGGATCGGAAGCAGGCCCTCGCTCGACGGCGTGTGCTCGTTGGTGCCGGCGCCACCGGTCGTCACCAGGCAGAAGGTCACGTCGCGGCCCTCACTCGTCCACCGGGCGACGCTGCCGGACACCGTGAATTCGAGGTCGTCCGGGTGAGCGGCGATGCAGAGGATCCGGCGCAGCGCCGCGCCCAGCGTGGATGGCGCGCGTCGTTCACGAGTCACGCGCGTAGCATCGCACGCTGCGCAAGTTGACACCCTTCATCGCCTGGACATAGGATCAGCGCCTCGACGGCGCCGTCCATCCCGGTGAAGGAGGCTCTATGCCCCGCATGATCCGCTCGCTCGCGACGCTCCTGATCCTCCTCGTGACCGCGACGACGGCGTGGGGCGCCGGCGAGCGCGAGGTCACCATCGCCCAGGGCATCGACGCCGAGTTCCTCGACGTGCAGATGACCAATAACGTGGCGACGATCATCATCAACGGCTCGATCTACGACACGCTCATGACCCGCGACAAGCAACTCCAGATCGTTCCGCACCTGGCCACGTCCTACAAGCTCGTGAGCGACAAGGTGTGGGAGGTGAAGCTCCGGCCGGGCGTGAAGTTCCACAATGGCGAGGCCTTCGACGCCACCGCCGTGAAGTTCTCCGCCGAGCGCATCCAGCGCCCGGATTTCAAGTCACCGCAGAAGGGCTGGTTCAGCACCATCGAGCAGGTGGAGATCGTCGATCCCTTCACGGTGCGCTTCCACACCAAAGTGCCGGATCCCGCCATGCCCGCCCGCATGACGCTCATGTTCCAGATGCCGCCGAAGTACATCGGCCAGGTGGGCGACGCGCAGGCCAACCTGAAGCCCGTGGGCACCGGCGCGTTCAAGTTCGTGGAGTGGCAGAAGAACGAGCGCATCGTCGTCGAGGCCAACGACGCCCACTGGACCGGCAAGCCGGCGGTGCGCCGGGCGACGTGGCGGCCGATTCCCGAGCTCGGCTCGCGGATCGCCGCGCTGCAGACCGGCCAGGCCGACCTGATCGTCAACGTGCCGCCGGATCAGATCGCGGCGCTCTCGCCGAACAAGAACATCCGGATCGAGAAGACGCCGAGCTGCCGGATCGTCTCGTTCGCCATCGCGCAGATCAAGGGCGGAGCGCTCGGTGACAAGCGGGTGCGCCAGGCGCTCAACCATGCGGTGGACATGCAGGCCATCCTCGACGCGGTGCTGCTCGGCAACGGCAAGCGTCTGAACTCCTGGATGCCGCCCAACGTGTGGGGATACGACCCGAGCATTCCTGTCTACGAGTACAACCCGAAGAAGGCGAAGGAGTTGTTGGCCGCCGCCGGGCAGTCGAACATCACGCTGACCCTCCAGGCGCCGAACGGGCGCTGGGCCATGGACAAGGACATCGCGCAAGCCGTCGCCGGCCAGCTCACCGAGAACGGCATCAAGACGAACGTGAAGGTCATCGGCGAGTGGGGCGCGTACGTCCGCACGATCCTCGACCACAAGACCGAGGACATGTTCATGTCGGGCTGGTGCCTGCCGAGCCTCGAGCCCGATCACTGGGTGACGCCGAACCTCTTCACCGGCGAGCCGGTCTCGCAGTACTCGAATCCCGACGTCGACAAGCTGATCCTGGCCGCCCGCGCCGAGATGAACGTGGACAAGCGCAAGCAGCTCTACAGCCAGCTCCTCCGGCTGATCCGCGACGATGCGCCGTACATCTTCGGCTACCAGCAGATGGACATCTACGGCGTCAATGCCCGGCTCAAGTGGACGCCCCGCGGCGACGAGTCGATACGGCTGACCGAAATCAGCTTCTGATGGAGTGGGGGGCCCCGAAATGGCCCCCCAGGCTCGCCTGACCCTATTCAGCTTCGTGGCCCGGCGTCTTCTGCAGAGCCTGGGCGTCCTGCTCGGCGTCTCGGTGATCGTCTTCGCGCTCCTCCACCTCACCGGCGATCCGACGCGACTGCTCCTGCCGCTCGAGGCCCGCGAGGAGGACGTGCGGCAGCTTCGCGCGCTGCTCGGCCTCGACGATCCGCTGTGGATGCAGTACGTGCGCTTCCTGAGCCGCGCGGTTCGCGGTGACTTCGGGCTCTCCTTCAAGCACCAGGTCCCGGCGCTGACGCTGATCGCGCAGACACTCCCCGCGACGCTGGAGCTGACCGCCGCCGGCCTCGGCCTTGCGCTCGTCGTTGCGGTTCCGGCCGGCATCCTGGCCGCGCTGAAGCGTAACTCCGTCCTCGACGCGGTGTGCTCCGTCGGCGTCCTACTGGGCCAGGCCATGCCCGTCTACTGGCTCGGGCTGCTACTCATCATGGTCTTCGCGGTGGGGCTCGGCTGGTTCCCGGCGGCCGGGCGCGACGGCCTCGCCTCGCTCGTGCTGCCGGCCACCGCGCTCGGCGCCTTCTCGATGGCCCGCATCGCGCGCATGGCGCGCTCGGGCATGCTCGAGGTACTCGCGCAGGACTACGTGCGGACCGCGCGAGCCGCTGGCATCCGCGCCTTCCTCGTGACCTACAAGTACGCGCTCAAGAACGCGGCAATCCCGCTCGTCACCATCGTCGGCCTCGAGTTCGGCATCCTCCTCGGCGGCGCGGTGATCACCGAGACGATCTTCGCCTGGCCCGGCGTCGGCCGGCTCGCCGTGGACGCGATCTTCAGCCGCGACTACCCGCTGGTGCAGGCGATCGTGGCCGTGCTCGCCACGCTGTTCGTCGTCATCAACCTCGTCGTGGACCTCGTCTACACGTACCTCGACCCGAGGATCGTCTACGTGCGGAGCGCGCCGTGAGCGTGATCGCCGACGCGGCGGCGCCCGTCGCCATCCGGCCGCGACGGCGCGTGAGCTTCCGCGCCGTGTTCGGCCTGAGCGTGCTGCTCGTCATGGGCGCCTCCGCGGTGCTCGCTCCGCAGCTCGCGCCGTGGGATCCGGCCAAGCAGATGCTGATGAAGCGCCTGCGCCCGCCGATGTGGCAGGAGCGTGGCCTGCGCGAGCACCCGCTCGGCACCGATCACCTCGGCCGCGACATCCTGAGCCGTCTCCTCTACGGCGGCCGCATCTCGCTCGGCGTCGGCCTCACCGCGGTGACGCTCTCGGCGCTGCTCGGCGTGACGCTCGGCCTCCTCGCCGGCTTCTTCGGCGGCCGCGCCGACGCCCTCATCATGCGCATCGTGGACGTCTTCCTCGCCATTCCCTACATCCTGCTCGTCATGGGCGTCGTCTTCGCGCTCGGCCCCAGCCTGCTCACCGTGATCCTGGTGATGGGCGCCACCCGCTGGGTGCACTTCGCGCGGGTGGTGCGTGCCGACGTGCTCTCGATCCGCGAGCGCGAGTTCGTGGCGGGCGCGCGCGCCCGTGGCAACCGCGCGCTGCGGCTCCTGCTGCGCCACGTGCTCCCGAACGCGCTCACCCCGATCATCGTGATGACCACCCTCGAGCTGGCCTTCATGATCATCTACGAATCAGCGCTGTCGTTCCTCGGGCTCGGCGTCCAGCCGCCGACGCCCACGTGGGGCTGGATGCTCTCCGATGGCCGCAACTACCTGGCGACGGCGTGGTGGCTGGCGACGCTTCCGGGACTCACCATCATGCTGACCGTGCTGGCCGTGAACCTCCTCGGTGACTGGCTGCGCGACACGCTGGATCCACGGCTGAAGGTCTAGGACCGTGGCGCCGTTACTGTCGGTCGAAAGCCTCCGGACGCAGTTCGCGACGAGCGCCGGCGTGGTGCGGGCGGTCGATGGCCTCAGCTTCGCCATCGACCGCGGCGAGGTGCTGGGCCTCGTCGGCGAATCCGGCTGCGGCAAGAGCGTCACGTCGCTCTCGATCATGCGGCTCGTGCCGCCGCCCGGCGCGATCGTCGGCGGCAGCATTCGCCTCGACGGCGACGACCTCCTCGACAAGGACGCCGAAGCCATGCGCCGCGTGCGGGGGGCGCGCATCGGCATGGTGTTCCAGGAGCCGATGACGTCGCTCAATCCGGTGTTCACCATCGGCGACCAGATCGCCGCCGCGGTGCTCGCCCATGCGGGCGGTAGCCGCCGCGCGGCGTGGGAGTGCGCCGTCGAGATGCTCGACCACGTCCAGGTGCCCTCGCCGCGCGAGCGCGCCCGCGACTATCCGCACCAGCTCTCCGGCGGCCTGCGCCAGCGCGCCATGATTGCTCTCGCGCTCGCACCCGGGCCGCAACTGCTGATCGCCGACGAGCCGACGACCGCGCTCGACGTGACCATCCAGGCGCAGATCCTCGATCTCCTGCGCCGGCTACAGGCCGAGCGCGGCATGGCCGTGCTGCTCATCACGCACGATCTCGGCGTGGTCGCCGAGCTGTGCCACCGCGTGGCCATCATCTACGCCGGCCGCATCGTCGAGATGGCGCCCGTCGCCAGCATCTTCAGCGAGCCGCTGCACCCCTACACGCGCGGCTTGCTGCGCTGCCTGCCGCACCCGAGCCGGTTCGGCCAACCGCTCTCGTCGATCGACGGAGCGCCCCCGGATCTGCGACAGGCCAACGGCGGATGCCGGTTCGCTCCGCGCTGCCCGCTCGTGCAGGAGCGGTGTCGCCACGACGAGCCTGCGCTCGCCGAGAGAAAACCCGGGCACGTCGTCGCCTGCCCCGTGGTCACGGTGTGATGGCGACGCCGCTGCTCGAGGTCCGCGGGCTCGAGAAGCGCTTCGCCGTCGGCGGCGCGTGGATGAGCGGCCGGCGGCGCGTCATCCACGCCGTGGACGGTGTCAGCTTCACGATCGAGCGCGGCGAGGTGCTCGGCCTCGTCGGCGAGTCCGGCTGTGGCAAATCGACCACGGGCCGACTGATCCTGAGGCTCATCGAGCCATCGGCCGGCAGCATCCGCTTCGAGGGCCACGACCTCGTCGCGCTGTCGCCGCCGAGACTCTGGGCGACGCGCCAGCGGATGCAGATCGTTTTCCAGGATCCGTTCGCCTCGTTGAATCCGCGCATGCGCGTGGGAAGCATCATCGCCGAGCCGCTGGCCATCTACGGTCGTGCCGACACGGCCGACCGTCAGCGTCAGGTGGGCGACCTCCTGGAAGTCGTGGGGCTCGATCCCGCGTTCGCCGACCGTTACCCGCACGAGCTCTCGGGCGGTCAGCGCCAGCGGATCGGCATCGCCGCCGCGCTCGCGCTCCGGCCGAGCCTGATCGTGGCCGACGAGCCCGTCTCCGCGCTCGACGTCTCCGTCCAGGCGCAGGTGCTGAATCTCCTGATGGCGTTGCGGCGCACGTTCGGCCTGACCTATCTCTTCATCTCGCACGATCTCCACGTCGTCCTGCACATGTCCGACCGCGTGGCCGTGATGTACCTCGGCGAGATCGTGGAGATCGGGCCGCGCGACGCCCTGCACCGCGCGCCCCAGCATCCCTATACCCAGGTGCTGCTGTCGGCGGTGCCGGTCGCCGACCCGACGCTGCGACGCGAGCGGATCGTGCCGAAGGGCGAGGTCGCGAGCCCGCTCGCGATGCCGGCTGGGTGCCGGTTCCACCCGCGCTGCCCGTTCGCGTTCGACCGATGTCGGGTCGAGCGTCCGGTGCTGCGCTCGGTCAACGCCGGCCACGAGGCGGCGTGTCACCTGCACGACGGGCGCTGACGTCGGACCGGCGCGTGTCGGTCTCGCCCTACGCCACTCCGCGCTCGACGCGTCGCCCCGCCTGATAGACGTCGAGCACGTCCCACAGCGCGGTGATGTCGCGCGTCGGATCGCCGCGCACCACGAGGGCGTCGGCCGGACGCCCCCGCGCGAGACGTCCGGCGAGCGTGCCGACGCCGATGGACTCGGCGGCGCCCGCGGTGCCCGCGACGACCGCGTCGGCATAGGACAGTCCCGCCTGGGCGAGCATGTGGATCTCGTGGACGAACTCGCCGGGCGCGTACCAGCCCCACGGCGAGTCCGAGCCGGCGGTCATCCGCACACCGGCCTCGCTCATCCGGCGCACGGCGTCCACGCGGACGTCCAGCGCGCGCCTGGCCGCGTCGAGCTGCGCGGTGAGCTCAGGCGTCAGCCGTCCCTCACGCTCGCGCACCTCGCGCTGCCGCTCGATCCCGGCTTTCATCACGTAGAGCGTCGGGTTGACCCACGCCCGGGCGGCGGCGAGCCGCGCGACGAGATCCGGGCGAAAGCGATACGTGCCGTCGGGCTCGTTGAAGATGCAGTGGATAATCATGTCCACGTCGGCGTCGAGGCAATTCTGGACGGACTGCGCGGACGTGCAGTGAGCGGCGGTCAGCTTGCCGTGGCGGTGGGCCTCGTCCGTCATCGCGGCCAGCTCGGCGACGGTGTACGAGGCGCGATTCGGGTCCGACGTGCGCGTGGAACCGCCGCTCGCCACGATCTTGATGTAGTCGGCGCCTTCCTTGAGCAGCTTGCGGACTTCGGCTCGGACCGCCGCTTCGCCGTCGGCCTCCGAGCCGAAGTAGCCCATGTGCCCGCCCGTGATCGCGATCGGACGCCCGCAGATGACCATGCGCGGCCCCGGCGCGAGCTGGCGGCGGACGCCCTCGCGCAGCGAGAAGGCCACCTTGCCCTTGGCGCCGTTCTCGCGCAGCGTCGTGACGCCCGAGTGCAGCAGGGTGCGCGCGTTCTTCGCCGCCTGCAGCAGGAGAATGTCGTCGTCTTCCCTGGCGACGTCGTCGCCGAGCGTGCCGTCGCCCGGCGCGACGAGGTGCGTGTGGGCGTCCACCAGCCCCGGCAGGATCGTCGCGGCCCCGTAGTCCCGCCGCTCGACGGACGCGCCGTCAGCCACGTGGACGTGGCTCGCCCGACCGAGGTCGGCGACCCGATCGCCGTCGATCAGAAGCGCCGCCTGCTCCACGGCGGCCGCGCCGGTGCCGTCGAGGAGACGGGCCGCCGTAATCAGCGTGAAGCGTGCGGAGGGCTGGGTCATTCGGTGCCGGGAGAGTATCACGCGCCCATGCTCAACCCTTCAATCCGCTGAGCCGGACGCCCTCGACGATGCGGCGGTTGGCGACGAGGAACACCACGAAGAGCGGCAGCGCGCTCAGTGCCGCGCCCGCCATGATCGGTCCGTACGACTCCGAGCTGTACGCGCTGCGGAGCAGCGCGAGCGCCACCGGCAGCGGGAACATGTCCGGCTTGTTCACGGCGATCAATGGCCACAGAAAGTCGTTCCACGCCGAGCGGAAGGCGAAGATGCCGAGCGCCGCCAGCACCGGCTGCGACAGCGGCAGCACGATCCGCGTGAACACCTGCCAGGCGTTGGCGCCGTCGATCCGCGCCGCGTCCTCGAGCTCGCCCGGCATCGTGAGGAAGAACTGCCGCAGGAGGAACACACCGAACGCGAAGGTCGTCGCCGCCTCGGGCACGATCAGCCCCTGGAACGTGCTGAGCCAGCCGAGCTGCTGCACGAGCACGTACTGCGGCACCAGCACGACCGCGTTCGGGATCATCAAGCTGCCGACGAGCACGGTGAAGACGGTGCCGCGCCCGGGGAATCGCAGGCGCGCGAGCGCGTAGGCCGACATCGCGCTCGTGACGAGCACGACCACCGCGGTGCCGACGGCGACCACGATGCTGTTCGCGAACGCGCGGCCGATGCGCGCCGTGCGGGAGCTCCCGAGCAGGACCTCGTGATAGTGCGCTCCCGTGGCCGGCCACGGAATCCACTCCGGGGGGACCTTCACGATCTCGGCGGTCGTCTTCAGCGAGGTCACGACCACCCAGACGATCGGCAGCAGCCAGAGCACCGCGAGCGCGAGCAACGCGGCCGTCAGCACTACCCGCGCACCATCGACGCGACGGCGCACGTCAGTATTCCGTATGACCGCGGAGCAGCCGAAACTGGAGGATCGAGAAGACCAGGATGATGGCGAACAGGACCCACGCCATGGCCGACGCGGCGCCGAACTGGAAGAAGTTCTGGAACGCGGCCTCGTAGAGATGCTGCACGACCGTCCGCGTGGCATCGCCCGGGCCGCCGCCGGTGAGGACGAAGACCTGCCCGAAGAGCTGGAAGGAGCCGATGATGTGCGTCACGACGACGAAGAGCAGCACGGGACGCAGCAGCGGCAGCGTGATCGCCCAGAAACGTCGAACGCTGCCGGCGCCGTCGAGGGCGGCCGCTTCGTAGAGGTCGCGCGGGATGTCCTGAAGCCCCGCGAGATAGATCACGAGGTAATACCCGGTCACCCACCACACGGTCGTCGCGATGATCGCCCACATCGCCGTCGACGGATCCGCGAGCCACGACCGGGCCGGCACGCCCGCCGCGCGCAGGTAATAGTTGAAAGGCCCGACGACGGGGTCCAGCAGCCACAGCCACGTCAGCCCGACCGTCACGACCGACAGCGTGAACGGAAAGAAGAACACGCCGCGCAGCACGGTCCGGAGGGCGCCGCGGTTGAGCGCGAGAGCGAGCCCGAGCGGGATGACGAGGATCGGGAGCGTGCTGGCGATCGTGTAGAAGGCCGTGTTCGCCAGGCTGACGTGAAAGCGCGTGTCGTCGAGCAGGCGTGTGTAGTTCGCGGCGCCGACGTAGGCGAGCGACGGGCGACCGAGCCGCGCGTTCGTGAACGACAGCCGCAGGCCCTCGAGCAGCGGGTAGACGCGGAAGACCACGAACAGTAGCAGGCCGGGCGCGAGGAACAAGTACGCCGTGCGTGCCTGTCGTCGAGCCGCGCCCCGGGTCCCCCGGGGCGCGTGCGAGCGCTGGGGGGTATGGGGGGCCATTTCGGGGCCCCCCATGTGTCAGTCGGGTAAGCCGTTGATCTGCTTCGCGAGGTCTTCCATCGCCGCCTTCGGCGGCTTCTGGCCCGTGTACATGCTGTCGATGACCGGACGCGTGACGTTCTCGGCGGCGACCCACTTCGGGGTCGGCTGGCCCACCTGCCAGTTGGGCGCCTGGGCGAGCAATGTCTTGAGGACGGGATCGGCCGTGATCCGCGCGTCCGTGTGCGCCTTGCGGTACGCCGACACCTGCCCGGCCTTCAACGTCCACTCGGCCACGTGATCCGTCATCCAGCGCACGTGCGTCCACGCCGCCTCACGCTTGGCGCGATCCGCGGCCTTCGACTTCGGGAAGCTGTACTGATGCGGCATCGACCACACGACGGGCTGCTTGAAGAGCCGCGGCACCGGCGCGACGGTGAACTCGACCTTCGCCTCGCGCAGGCCCGTGAAGTTCCACGACCCCGCGATCCACATGCCGAGCTTGCCGGCGATGAACGCATCGCGGCAGTTGGCGTTCGCCGGCGGCGCGACCTTCTGCTGAGTGGCGAGGCCGGTCCAGAACTCGGCGACCTCGATGGCGGCGGGATCCGCCACCGCGGCGCGCTTGAGGTCCGACGTGTAGATGTTGGCGCCGTTCTGCCAGAGCAGGTTATGGAAGCCCCACGTGTAGCGGCCGGGGTTGACGGTCCCGATCGCGAAGCCAAACGCGTCCGCCTTCGTCATCTGCTTCGCCATCGCGACGAGCTCGTTGCGATTGCCCGGCACCTTGCCGGCGAGCCCCGCGTCCTTCACCACCTTCGAATTGAGGTAGAGGATGTGCTGCGGCACGTCGAGCGGGAGCGAGTAGCGCTTGCCCTGGAACGTCCCGCCCTGCCACGTCGCCGGCAGGTAGTCGTCGCCACGAAGCCCCTTCTCCGCGAGCGTCGCGTCGTCGATGGCTTCGAGCACGCCATCGTGCGCGAAGTGCGGCACCTCGACGGTGTGAATGAGCGCCAGGTCGGGCCCTTCGCCGGCCGGGACGGCCACCTGGAGCTTCGCGTACAGCTCCGCCCACGGCAGCCGCTGCTGCTCGATCCGAATGCCGGTCTCCGCCGTGAAGCGATCGATGAGCTCGTCCATCACCTTGCCGTCGGCGCCCGTCAGCCCGTTCCAATAGGTGATCGTGGCCTTCGCCTGGCCGCGCGCCTGCCGCGCCGGCGCCAGGCTCGACGCGGCGACGGCGCCGCCGAGGAGAAATGCGCGACGGGTGACATGAACGCTCATGGCTCGCCCTCCGGTCTCCGCTGCGTGTGGCGCGAATCTATCACCCGTCGCGTTGACACGCCACGCCGGCATCCCGCAGACTCCGCCGCATGGCGCGCATCGGCATCGACCTCGAGCGGCGCATCGGCACCGTCGATCGCCGCATCTTCGGCCAGTTCATCGAGCACCTCGGCCGCTGCATCTACGGCGGGATCTACGACGAAGGCTCCCCGCTCGCCGACGCGCGCGGCTTTCGTACCGACGTCCTCGACGCCGTGCGCCCGTTGCGCATCCCCATCCTGCGCTGGCCGGGCGGCAACTTCGTCAGCGGCTATCACTGGCTCGATGGCGTCGGCCCCCGGGACAAGCGGCCGCGGCGCTCCGAGCTCGCCTGGTACGCCGAGGAGTCGAATCGCTTCGGCACCGACGAGTTCATCGAGTACTGCCGCGCGATCGAGGCCGAGCCCTATATCTGCATCAACATGGGCTCGGGCACGATGGACGAAGCCCAGGCGTGGGTCGAGTACTGCAACGGCACCGGCAACACGTCGTGGGCAAATCTCCGGCGAGCCAACGGTCACGCCGAGCCGTACCGCGTCAGGTACTGGGGCCTCGGCAACGAGATGTACGGCGGCTGGCAGATCGGGAACATGAACGCCCACGACTACGTGAAAAAAGCGCGCGCATTCGCGATGGTGATGAAGCGCACCGATCCGACCATCCAGCTCGTCGGCTGCGGCCAGAACGGCTGGAGCGAGTGGGACGAGATCGTCCTGGGCGGGCTCGCGGAGCTGGTCGACTTCCACTCGATCCACCTCTACACGGGCACCCGAGACCACTACACGACGGTGTTCTCGTCGCACCAGGCCGAGCGCGCGATCCGCATCTGCGCGGCGCTCATCGAGCGCGTGCGCAAGCTCCAGGGCATCACGCATCCGATTCACATCGCGTTCGACGAGTGGAACGTGTGGTACCGGACGCGCAGCCACGAGGATCGGGTCGGCGGGCTCGAGGAGCGCTACGATCTCACGGACGCGCTGGCGATCGCCTCGTACCTGAACGGGTTCATCCGTCACTGCCGCGAGGTGCGGATCGCGAACTTCGCCCAGCTCGTCAACGCCATCGCCCCGATCTTCACTGACGCGAAGAGGGTATCGCTCCAGACCATCTATCACCCGCTCCGCCTCTACGCCGAGCACATGCAAGCCGTCGCGCTCGACGTCCACGTCGCCGGCGAGGCCTACGATCTGTCGCCGGCGCAGGAGGCGGCGAGCGTCGGCCGCATCCACCACGTCTCGGATCTCGGGCCGTTCCAGCTCCTCGACGCCGCGGCCACGTGTGACGAAGCGGGGCGGCGGCTGACGCTCGCCATCGTCAACCGCGAGCGCGATCGAGACCTGGCCGCGACCGTCGATCTCGGAAGCGCGACGGCGGGAAGCACGGCCGACGTCTGGGAGGTCAACGGACCCCACGTCGCGGCGACGAATTCCTTCGAGGCGCCCCGCGCCGTCGACGTCCGCGCGAGCCGCCTCGATCTCCGCGGGTCACGCTTCGACTACACGTTCCCGGCTCACTCCATCACGCTGCTGCATCTGCCGATCACCCGCTGATGCTGCCTCGGCGGCTCCGCGCGCCAGGCCGGGAGCTCCGGCCGGCACGGCGTAGAAGTTCATCGTCAGTGACACGGCCGTGTAATAGCCCATCAGGACGATCATGTCGGTGACGCCCTCGTGCCCGAGCGCCTTGACCGCGCGGTCGTACAGGCCCTGAGAGACCAGCCGACCACCGGCGAGCGTCGTCGCGACTTCGTACACCACCTGCTCGCGCGCGTCGCTGAACGAGGTCGGAAGGCCGGCCATGATCGCCTCCACCGTGGCCGCCGGCAGGCCGACCTCCTTGCCGCGCCGCTCGTGCGCCGCCGGGGGGTAGGCCGAGTGCCATCGATTGGTGATGACGACGACCGCGATCTCGCGCTCGCGCTCCGACAGCGACGACTGGCCCGGCGTGAAGTGCTCTCCGAGCGGTGCGGCCGCCTGCAGCAGCTTCGGGTTGTGCACCCACACCTTGTACGGGCCGGGTAGCCGGCCGCGGGGCCCGTCGATCATCGACCGGTATCCTTTCATCTGATCCGGCGTCATCCGGTCCACGGGAATCTCGGCGTATCGTCCGAACGTCGGCGCGTCGCTCATTCGTTTCCCTCCCTCGGCGCGCCTACGCTCGACGATCTCGCCCATCAGGTCAAGCCGCGCGCATCGACAGTCGCACGCATCGACGACCGCCGCGCGCGTCCACGAACGTCCGCGGCACCGGTGCTATGCTACGCGCGCGCGTGGGAGGTGCGGCATGGCAGGATCCCGAGCACTCGTCGAGTTCAAGAAGCTCACCCTCGAGACGCTGCGGGTCGGTGAGGAGTTCGTCTCCGACGATCATCTCGTCATTCCCGAGGACATCACGGCGCACGGCTTCGCGGTGGAGGACGACCATCCCTGGCTCGCGGACGGTGTAGCGCCGCCCACCTTGATGGCCAATCAGGCGCTGCACCTGCGGCACAGCCGGTACATCGTGCACGCGGGGTTGCACGCGAGGATGGAATTCAACTTCGTCGAGCCCATCCGGCTGGGCATGCGCGTGCGCACGCGCGGCAAGGTCATCGACAAGTACGAGCGTCGGGGCAAGCCCTACATGGTGACGGAGTACGTCACCGAGGACGAGGGCGGTCGCGTGCTCGTGCGTGGGCAGTTCACCCAGATGATCATCCCCGAGCCGGAGGCGAGCCATGGCCACGCGCGTTGAGACCGAGACCACGATCGGGCAGGCCCTTCCCTCTCTCGTGAAGGATGTCTCGCAGCGGCGGATCGACGTCTACTCCGGGGTGAAGCCGCACTCGATTCACAGCGACGAGGCGTGGGCCCGCCAGAAGGGTTTCCGCACCTGTCTGGCCCAGGGCATGATGTCGACGGCCTACGTGTCGCAGATGATGGTCACGCTCCTCGGCCCGGACTTCGCCCGAGGCGGCACGATGTCCATGGCCTTCATCAAGCCCGTCTACGCCGGCGACCGGCTCACCGTGCACGGGATCATCAAGGACAGGCAACCCGACAACGGCGCCACGCGCGTGGTCGTCGAAGTATGGGTCGAGAATCAGCACGGGGAGAAAACCGCCGTCGGCCACGCGACGGGCCTCGTGTCGTGACCGTTCGGGAATAACCGAGGTCGAACGGCCGTTCCACCCATTTCGACCTCTCAGGCGTATACCACGGTGACCCTCAATTCAGCGCGCGTTCGCCGCGAGCAGGAGGACACCGTATGCGCCCACGAATCGGTCTTTCCGTCATGCCGCTGGAGACGCGACACGAAGCGATCATCGGTCTCGCCGCCGAGGGTGATCGCCTCGGCTACGACGGCTTCTTTCTGCCGGAGACGTGGGCGTACGACATCACCGTGTTGCTCGCCGAGGCGGCGGCGCGCACCAGGCGAATCACGCTGGGGACGGGCATCGTCGGCATCTGGAACCGCAGCGCAGCGACCATGGCGATGGCCGCGGCAACGCTGCACGCGGCGTCGGGAGGGCGCTTCGCGCTCGGTCTCGGCGCCAGCACGCCGCAGCTCGCGGAAGGCCTGCACGACACGCCGTTCGAGCCGCCGCTGCCGCGCATGCGCCGGACGGTCACGCAGATCCGCGCGCTCCTTCGCGGCGAGCGCATTCCCCTCGCGGTGACGACGACCGCCCGCGCGCTGAAACTCAACGTCCCGCCGGCACCCGAGCTGCCCATCCACATCGCCGCGCTCGGCGATGCGATGACGCGGCTCGCGGGCGAGCTGGCCGACGCATGGGCGCCCTTCCTCTATCCGTGGTCGCAGCTCCGCGTCGGCGTCGAACGGCTCCGCGAGGGCGCGACGCGGGGTGGCCACCCGGATCGCCTTCCAGAGGTTCATCCCACGGTGCCGGCGGTGGTGGCCGACACCGATGCCAGGGCGCGTGACGGGGCGGCGTGGTTCGTCGCCTTCTACGTGACGACGATGGGGACGATCTACCGCGACTCGCTCACGCGACAGGGCTACGGCAAGGCCGTGGAGGCGGTGCTCGCCGCCAATGCGCCGAAGTTCACGGGCGTGGTCCCGGCCGACGCGGAAGAATTACTCGAGCAGCTGATCGTCTACGGCACCCCGCCCGAGGCGCGGCGGAGACTCGGCCGCTGGCACGAGGCCGGCGCCGACTTCCCGGTGTTGCTCCTCCGCCCGAACCTCACGCCCGAAGAGCGCGCGCTGACGCTCGAGGCCTTCCGCCCGATGCTCCGACACGGAGCCTGAGCGGTCGCGTCGTCACACGCCGGCGAACACGTCGGCCCACTCCTCCAGCATCTCGGGATGGCCGTGTCGGATGTGGATGGAGAAGTGGTTGTAGCCGGCCGCGCGCAGCTCGCGGATGCGGTCCTGGAGCTCGGGCCTGGTCGCCGTGAAGGTGAGCATGCGGATCAAATCCGCGGTGCAGACCTCGTGCTCTTCCGGCCGCAGGAACATCAGATGCCCGCGGTGATTGGTGAGATAGCGCGCGTCGGCGGGCTCGTATTTCCGGTACATCTCGCGGTAGCGCTCGAGCAGCGGCTTCAACTGCGGCGGCACGCTCCGCCCCATGTTCCCGAACTGCTCGACCTCGACGAGATTGTGGAGCGCGATCGTCGCGTGCGGCCCGGCCTGGGCTTTGGCCCGCGGGCTGTCGAAGGCCTCGCCGTCTTTCAGCACGGCGCCACCGGTGAACGCCGTGGCCACGCGGGAAGCCGGATCGACGCCGGCCGCGCGCCAGGCCGCCTGCATGTCGCCGACGGCCGCCTTGGCCGGCTCCATGCCGCCGGTCGCATAGAGCCATCCGGCGCCGAGCCGGGCCGTGAGCTGGCGGCCGCGAGGCCCCAGCGCGGAGAGGTGGAGCGGGATCGGATCCTGGACGTTGAAGACGCCGAGCTCCGGATTGAGGAAGCGGATCTTCCGGCGCTGGCCCTCGAACGTCCACTCCAACGTGTCGCCGGCCAACAGCCGCTGCACGATGCGGATGTATTCCTCCATGTCGCCGAGCTTCACCGGCCCGAGGCCCATGGCCCGGCGCGCCGTGAACCCGGTGGAGATGCCGAAGTCGATGCGGCCGGGGGCCAGCGCGTTCAACGAGGCCAGCGCGCTGGCCGCGACCGGCGCGATGCGATTGGAGGGAATCAGCACGCCCGTGGCCAGACGGATCTTCGACGTCTGCACGGCCGCCGCCCCCATGGCCACGAACACGTCGGCGTTGAGCATCTGCGTGTCGTAGAACCACGCGCGCGCGTAGCCGAGCTCTTCCGCGCGCTTGACGATCTTGAAGGAGTCGGCCGCCGTTGCCAGGTTGATCCCGAAGTCCATCGTTGTACGCCCTCCTCCGCCACACGCTCCTCGAAACGGTGAGGCGCCCGGGACTGTAGGGCGTCGGACGAGAAGGGTCAAGGCGTCGGTCTGGAGAAGCATCGATCGCTGACGGACAATGCGAGAGCCATGGCAGCGTCTCTCGACGTCATCGTCATCGGGGCCGGCATATCCGGCATGTACCAGCTCCACCGGCTGCGCGGGCTGGGCCTGCGCGTGCGGGTGTTCGAGGCCGGCGACGGCGTCGGTGGCACCTGGTACTGGAACCGCTACCCCGGGGCCAGGTTCGACTCCGAGTCGTGGACCTATGGCTACTCGTTCTCCGACGAGATCCTGCGCGAGTGGGAGTGGAGCGAGCACTTCGCGGCCCAGCCGGAGACGCTGCGTTACTGCAACTTCGTGGCGGACAAGCTCGACCTGCGCCGCGACATCGAGTTCGGCTGCCGGATCAAGGCCGCGGTCTACGATGAGGCCGCCGGCGAGTGGGAGATCGAACGCGAGGACGGAAGGCGGGCGCGGGCCCGGTTCCTGATCACCGCGATCGGGCCGCTGTCGGCGCCGACGATGCCGACGATCCCGGGCGTCGAGAGTTTTCGCGGGGAGGCCTATCACACCGGCATGTGGCCGCACGAGCCGGTGAGCTTCGCGGGCAAGCGTGTCGCGGTGATCGGCACCGGGGCGACCGCGGTGCAGGCGATCACCGAGATCGCCAAGACGGTCGGCCACCTCACGGTGTTCCAGCGCACCCCGAACTGGTGCGCGCCGCTCCACAACAGCCCGATCGACGCGGCCACCCAGGCGCGCATCAAGGCCACGTACGCGGACATCTTCGCCCGCTGCCGCGAATCGTTCGGCTGCTTCATCCACGACGCCGATCCGCGCAAGGCTCTCGAGGTGAGCCCCGAGGAGCGCGAGGCGTTCTTCGAGAAGCTCTATCGCGAGCCCGGCTTCGGCATCTGGATGGGCAATTTTCGCGACGTGCTGATCAATCAGGAGGCCAACGCCACCATCACCGAGTTCATGCGCCGGAAGATTCGCGAGCGCGTGAAGGACCCGGCCGTCGCCGAGAAGCTGATCCCGACCAACCACGGCTTCGGCACGCGCCGGGTGCCGCTCGAGAGCGGCTACTACGAGGTGTACAACCAGCCGAACGTGCGCCTCGTCGACATCCGGGAGACACCGATCGAGCGGATCACGCCCGCCGGTGTCAGAACGAGCGACGCGGAGTACGCGGCGGACATGATCATCTACGCCACCGGCTTCGATGCCATCACCGGGGCGTTCGACCGCATCGACATCCGCGGGCGGCGCGGTCAGCGGCTGCGTGAGAAGTGGGCGCAAGGCCCACGCACCTACCTGGGGCTGCAGATCGAGGGCTTCCCGAATCTCCTGACGCTGGTCGGGCCGCACAACGCGGCCACCTTCTGCAACATCCCGCGCTGCATCGAGCAGAACGTGGACTGGGTGACGGCGCTCATCGTCTACATGCGCGACCGGGGCCACACCCGCGTGGAGCCGACCCCGGAAGCGGAGCGCGACTGGGTCCAGCACGTGCACGACACCGGCCGGCGCATGCTCTTCACCCAGGTCGACTCGTGGATGATGGGCATCAACTCCAACGTGGCGGGCAAGGACAAGCGCACGTTCATCGTCTACGCGGGCGGCGCGCCGAAGTACCGAGAGAAGTGCGACGAGGTCGCCGCCGCGGGCTATGCCGGCTTCGCGTTCCGGTAGCGCCCTGCCGCGCGGGATGAGCATGGGGCCGTGAACCTGCCCTTCTCTCCGCCGCTCGCGCCGATGCTGTCGAAGGCCGCGGACGCCTTGCCGGACGGCGACGGCTGGCAGTTCGAGCCCAAGTGGGACGGGTTTCGCACGCTGGTGTTTCGCGACGGCGATGAGATCGTGTTGCAGAGCCGTGACGAGAAGCCGATGAACCGTTACTTCCCCGAGCTCCTCGCCCCCCTGGCCGAGAGGCTCCCCGAGCGCTGCGTCGTCGACGGCGAGATCGTCATCGCCGGTGCCGGCGGGCTCGATTTCGAGGCGCTACTCCTTCGCATCCATCCGGCCGCCTCGCGGGTGAAGCTCCTGGCCGCCGAATCGCCGGCATCGTTCGTGGCCTGGGACCTGCTCGCCCTGGGCGATGAGGACCTGCGCGAAGCGCCGCTGGCGGCGCGGCGCGAGCGCCTCGAGCAGGTACTGGCCGGCGCGGCCCCGCCGGTCCATCTGTCGCCGGCCACGCGCGAGCGCACACTCGCCGAGGATTGGTTCCGCCGCTTCGAGGGCGCCGGGCTCGACGGTGTCATGGCCAAGCGTCTCGACGCCCCCTACCGCGCCGGCGAGCGCACGATGATCAAGGTCAAGCACGCGCGCACGGCCGACTGCGTGGTCGCCGGCTTCCGCTGGCACAAGAACGGCGTGGGCACGATGGTCGGCTCGCTCCTGCTCGGCCTCTACGACGGGGCGGGCACGCTGCACCACGTCGGCGTCACCGCGGCGTTCACCAACGCCGTGCGCAAGCAGCTCGTCGGCGACCTGGCGCCTCTTCGAAGAAACGCGCTCGACGATCATCCCTGGCGTGACTGGGCCGAAGCCGAGGAGGAAGCGAACGCGAAAGGGCAACGCCTGCCCGGCGCGACCAGCCGTTGGAACCGCGGCAAGGACCTGAGCTGGGAGCCGCTCCGGCCCGAACGCGTCTGCGAGGTCGCCTACGATCACATGCAGGGGACTCGGTTCCGTCACGCCGCGCACTTCGTTCGCTGGCGTCCCGACAAGCGACCTGAAGACTGCCGTTACGACCAGCTCGAGGTCACGCCGGCCTATGAGCTCGAGCGTGTCTTCGGCGCTCGCGAGGGGCGCCGGCCAGTTCCCGAGTCGCGCCAGGGGTCGTAGTCGGGATCGGGCGGTTCCTCGGTCGGGCGTTCGCCCTCGGGAACGTGACGCAGGTTGACTCGGATGCGCGTCCACGTGCTCGAGCGACCACGCATCGTGTCGATGAGGACGTCATCCACGTGCAGTCGATCGGCGGCCTCCGGATGCCGCGCCTTCCACCGTTCGAGGCCGGCGAGCGCGTCCGTCCGATGCTCTGCCTTGGCGATGGTGACGAGCGGGTGTGTCGACTGGCGGCGGCCACGGCCCGTCTCGGCGTCGGTCGCGGCGCGCTTTCGTCTCGACGGCGCGACACGCGGCGGCTCGTCACCGTGCTTCTTGTAGTGCGGCGGCCAGGGCGCGTCACCGAGACCGGCCGCTTCCTGCGCGGCGGACAGCGCGAGGAGTCGATCGAGCGAGCCCGCAGCTCCGTCGATTCCCGCCGCTGCGTCGCCGCGCTCGGCCATGCGCGTCGGTGCCGTGACCAGCGTGAACGCCGCCGGATCGCAGTCGGCGACCTCGTCCCACGTGAGCGGCATCGAGACGCGCGCGTCGGGTGTCGGGCGCACCGACCACGCGGAGGCCACCGTCCGGTCTTTGGCGTTCTGGTTGTAGTCGAGAAAGACGCCGTGCCGTTCCTCTTTCCACCACTTGCTGGTCGCCTGCTCGGGCGCGCGCCGCTCGACTTCACGCGCGAGGGCGAGCGCCGCGCGCCGGACTTGATCAAAGCTCCAGCGCCGCTCGATTCGCACGTTGACGTGCATGCCGCGTGAGCCCGATGTCTTGGGCCAGCCGCGCAGGCCATGGTCGTCGAGCACGTCACGGACGACGTGGGCCACACGTCGCACGTCGTCCCAGCTCACGCCGGCGCCCGGGTCGAGATCGACGCGCAGCTCGTCGGGATGCTCGAGGTCGTCGGCGCGGACCGGGTGCGGGTTCAGGTCGATGCACCCGAGGTTGACGATCCACAGGAGCTGCGCCGCGTCGCGGACCACGATCTCGCGCGCCGTCCGGCCCGACGGAAACCGCAGTTCCACCGTCTCGACCCACTCGGGGTGTTGCGTCGGCGCGCGCTTCTGAAAGAACGGCTCGCCCTCCGCGCCGTCGACGTAGCGCTTGAGCACGATCGGCCGCCCGGCGATACCCCGGAGCGCCCCGTCGGCGACGGCCGCGTAGTACCTGGCCAGGTCCAGCTTCGTATGACCGGAATGCGGAAAGAACACCTTGTCAGGGTTGGTGATCACCACCTCCCGACCGGCGACTTCCAGAGCGACCTGGCGCGCGCTCGCCATGGCCAACAGTGTGAATCGTCGCGGCTAGGAGCTGCGGGGCGGCCACGTGATCCCGAGCGCGTCGATGCGTCGCAAGCGATCCTGACCGAGCGCCGTGTCGTAGACGTCAGCGAGCGCTTCCGGCGTCCACCCCTCGCGGCTCGTGATCGCGCGGATCGGCGCCGGGTGCGACCAGAGCGACACCTGGTTGCCGCGAACGTGCAGGATCTGCCCGGTGACGTGGGCTGCGCGATCGCTCGCGAGAAATGCCACGACCGGAGCGATCGCTTCGGGCGGTGCCGCCGCCTGCGCCCGGCGGCCATCCGGGAGCCGCTCCGTCATCCGCGTCTCGGCGGTTGGCGAGATGCAGTTCACGGTCACGCCGTACTTCGCCATCGCGAGTGCCGTCGAGCGCGTCAGGCCCACGATACCTTCCTTGGCCGCCGAGTAGTTCGGCTGGCCGGGGCTGCCCTCGAGCCCGGCGGTGGACGTGAAGGTGACGATCCGACCATAGCGCCGCTCGCGCATGTGCTTCGTCGCCGGACGCATCACCGTGAAGTGGCCCTTCAGGTGGACGGCGACGACGGAGTCCCATTCTTCCTCGGTCATGTTGAAGATCATCCGCTCTTTCAGGATTCCGGCGCAGCAGACGACGATGTGGAGATCGCCGAACGTGTTCAGCGCGGCGTCGACCATCGCCTGCCCTCCGGCCATGGTCGCGACGCTGTCGGCGTTCGCGACAGCCCGGCCGCCGCCCGCCTCGATCTCCTTGACGACCCCCAGGGCGCGCTCGCTCGACGGGTCACGTCCGTCGACCGTCACGCCGTAGTCGTTGACCACGACGCTGGCGCCCGCCGCGGCCAGCCCCAACGCGACTCCACGACCGATCCCGCTCCCCGCCCCCGTCACGACCGCGACCTTCCCGTCCAGGAGACCCATGGCTCTCGCCTCCGCGATGGTTTCTGCCGAGAGACTATTCGATTTCGATGCCGGGCGCGCAGCGAGGGGCCCGGCTTGACAGCGATATGAAACTAATGTTTCCTGTCGAAACAATAGAAGCATCGGAGGCAGAGGACATGCGCTACCAGCTCACACCGATCTTCACCCGGCCCTGGCTGCTGAATGGCCTGTCGCTGCGGCTCATCGAGAGCCACTACGAGAATCACTACGGTGGGGCTCTCCGGCGCCTCAACGCCATCACGGAGCAGCTCGAGTCACTCGACGTTGCCAAGGCTCCGGCCTATGTCGTGAACAGCCTGAAGCGCGAACAGCTCATCGCGCTCAACTCCACGCTGCTCCACGAGCTCTACTTCGCCAGCCTGGCCTTCGGAGACGGGAAGCCGACCGACGGACTCGCCGGAGCCCTCAGCCGCGACTTCGGGTCCGTGGACCGCTGGCGCAGTGAGTTCGTCGCCATGGCGAGCGGATTGGCCGGCGGCTCAGGTTGGGTCTTGCTCGTCTACGTGCCGCGCGATCGCCGGCTCATCAATCAGTCAGCCGGCGATCATGGCCAGACCGTGGCCGGCGGTGTTCCTATCCTGGCTCTGGACATGTACGAACACGCCTACCACATCGACTTCGGCGCAAACGCGAAGGCCTACATCGAAACGTTCCAGCGCAACATCGACTGGCCGTCGGTCGAGGTCCGGTATGAAGACGCGTTGCAGGTGGCGCCCCCGCGCCCGCTCGTGCAGAAGGAGTTCGGCGATCTGCCCGGGGTCGGAGTCGAAGAAGTGAAAGCCATGCTGGACGCCGGCAAGCCCGTCCAGATCATCGACGCTCGCCCGCGATCCTACATCTCGCGGCAGCAGGACATCATGGACGGCGCTGTCTGGCGCGACCCGGAGCACGTCCAGGAGTGGGTCGGTGAGCTCTCGAAATCGGATCCGGTCATCGTGTTCTGCGCGTACGGGTTCCACGTCGGGTGCAAGACCGCCATCGCGCTGCGCGAGGCCGGCTTCGACGCGAAGTACATGAAAGGTGGTCACTCGGCCTGGAAGGCGATTGGAGGTCCGATCAAGCTGCACTCGTAACGACGGAGTTTCAGCTCAACGCAGGGAACTCGACGACACGACCTCGCGCAACCGTTTTTCGAGATGCCGTCGCTCCGCGTCGTTGTTCACCAGCGCCAGCGCCCCGCGGTACGACTGCGCAGCCTCGGCGTGGCGGCCAAGGCGGCGCAGCAGCTCGGCCCGCGCGACGGGCAACAGGTGATAGCCGGCCAGCTCGCCACGGCGCTCGAGATCATCGACGAGCGCGAGGCCGCGCTCGATTCCGCTCGACATCGCGACCGCGACTGCGCGGTTGAGCTCGACGACGGGCGTCGAGTGCACACGCGCCAGGACGCCGTAGAGCGCGGCGATTTGCGTCCAATCGGTCTCGGCGGCCGTGGGAGCCTGCGCGTGGATCGCCGCAATCGCGGCCTGGAGTGCATACGCGCCCGGCGGCCGGCCGCCATCGTGCAGCGAGGCCTCGACCAGCGCCGCACCCTCGTCGATCTGTGCGCGGTCCCAGCGCTTTCGGTCCTGCTCCTCGAGCAGCACGATCTCGCCGGCCCCATCGAGGCGGCTCTCGCGTCGCGAGTCGTGCAGCAGCATGAGCGCGAGCAGTCCCTTCGCCTCGGCGTGAGCCGGCAGCAACTCGACCAGCATGCGCCCGAGCCGGATCGCCTGCTCACACAGATCGTGCCGCACCAGCCGATCGCCGAAGCTGGCGGCGTAGCCCTCGTTGAACACCAGGTAGACGACCATCAACACCGCCTCGAGTCGCCCGGTCAGCGCGTCGTCGGGCGGCACCTCGTACGGAATCCGGGCGACGCGAATCTTGGCCTTGGCCCGCACAAGCCGCTGCGCCATGGTCGACGCGGGCACCAGGAAGGCTCGCGCGATCTCCTCCGTCGACAGGCCCCCGAGCGTGCGCAGCGTGAGCGCCACCTGCGCCTCCGTCGCGAGCGCCGGGTGGCAGCACGTGAAGATCAGGCGCAGCCTGTCCTCCGGCACGGGCGCCTCCTCCTCCGCAGTCGACAGCTCGATGTGCCGTGCAATCTCCGCCTCTTTCCGAGCGAGACGCGTGCGCCGGCGAAGACGGTCGATGGCCTTGTGCCGCGCGGTCCCGATCAGCCAGGCCACCGGGTTCGCCGGGAGGCCCGCCGCCGGCCATCGCTCGAGCGCTGCCGCGAACGCCTCCTGCAGCGCGTCCTCGGCGACGTCGAAGTCTCCGAGCACGCGGATCAGCGTGGCCAGGATCCGGCCGTACTCCGTGCGGAAGATCTCGTCGATGCGCATCGTCGCCCGATGGGCAGGCTACCCCACCGGGCGACTGCGCGCACGGCACCGGCTATTTCGAGAAGTCGATCTCCATGATGGGCCGAACCTCGATCGAGCCGCCCACCCGCACCGACGGGATCCGCGCCGCGATGGCGATGGCCTCGTCGAGGTTCTTCGCCTCCACGATGAAGTAGCCGCCGAGCTGCTCCTTCGTCTCGGCGAACGGGCCGTCCGTCGTGATCGTCTTGCCGTTCTTGCCCCGCACGGTGGTCGCCATGCTGGTCGGCTGCAGCGGATCGCCCGCCAGGAAGGCACCCTTCTTACGGATGTCGTCGATGAACTCGCCGTACTCCTGGTGGATGGCGCCCCGCTCCGGCTTGGACATCTTGGCCACCTTGGTCTCCTCGTCGTAGATCAGCAGCATGTAGCGCATGGTCGCCTCTCCTTTCACCCTCTAGTCGAACGAGGGCGCTCCAATCGACACCAGCTTCGGCGACTCCATGCCTGGGCTCAACCAGGGGGCGGGCCCCAAAGCTGACGCACCTTTACGCGCGACGAAGGTACCGAGGAGAGTAGGCCACGACGTCGGTGATCGGATCCGTGATCAGCTTCACGAACCAGACCATCGCGAGACGAGCACCGTGCGTCAACACGAGGTAGGCCACGCGCCCGCCGACGACCACCAACGTCCACAGAAACCACTCCACCCCGACGGCGGCCGCGATCGGTCGCATGGCCTCGACGGTCCAGGCGGGCGCCGACAGGAGGTGGACGACGGGAATGAGCAAGTAGGCGCCCAGGATCAGGGTCTTGTTGCGCGTGTTGAACCCGAGCAGCAGAGCTTCCTTGTCATGACAGGGAGGCTCGAGGATCGCGTGCCCGATCTGACGCAGGAAGAGCGCGGCTAGCCCGGCCCACATCGCCGTGGTCAGGTCCCAGAACGCCAGCGCATAGCATCCGAGGAACACACTGGAGCTGATGATGTGGAAGAGCTGATTGGTCAGGTTGCTGTGGGACGCATGATGGTCGTCCTTCTTACGCCTCATCACCTCGGTGTAGAAGGTCTGCAGGGGCCGGGGCACGCGAGCGAGACTGAGGAACGCGTCCTGCACGAGACGATTCCGCATGTTCTTCTCCCTCTTCGGGTGCTCGTCGGCGCTCAGCCACCATGCGTCGGCCTTCATGGCGCGGGCGGCGGCGACGAGCTTGGTGGCCAGGGCCTCGTAGTCCTTGTCGGTGAAGTCCATGCTGCTCAAGCAACGGCCGGTGCCGACCCAGCTCAACGTCACGCCCTCGGCGCGTA
>QHTB01000036.1 GCA_003220615.1 Candidatus Rokuibacteriota bacterium | reverse complement strand
CGGCGTGGGCGAGCCCCGCGCGGTCGACCGGCGCATCGGATCTCGACGGCGGGCCCGTGCGCCGCGCCTGTCGAAAGGGAAGGTCGCAGCGCAACACCGTCATCCTCGACGCGGCGAACGCGGTGGCGAGATCGACCAGAAGCGGCGCGTCGGCATTCCCGCCCGCGCCATGAGTGAGCACGAGGCCGTCGGGCGAGGGCGACGGCGGCCGATGGAGAAATCCGCGCACCGCCGGCAGGTCTGCCGACGTCGCCGTGAAGGGCTCGCCCGGCACCGCGCGGGCCAGGCCGTCCCCGCTAGACCGCCTTCTCCTGCCTCAGGCTCGCGATCTCGTTCGCCGAGTAGCCGAGCTCGCGAAGGATCTCGTCGGTGTGCTCGCCGTGCGTCGGCGCCGGCTTGCGAATGGCGCCGGGCGTGCGCGAGAGCGTCGCCGGCAATCCCTGCACGCGGATCTCGCCGCGCTCGGAATGGCGGACCGGCTGGGCCATGCGGAGATGCTGGATCTGCGGATCTTCGAAGACCTGTTTGATGTTGTAGATCGGCCCCGACGGCACGCCGGCCTTGTTGAGCACCTCGATCCACTCGGCGCTCGTCCGCTTCACGAGGGCCTTGTCCAGCTCCTCGTTCATCGCCTTGCGGTGCTTCGAGCGGTCGGCCATCGTCTTGAAGTGCGGATCGTCGATCAGATGCTCGGCGCCGATCGCCTCGCAGAGGCGCCGGTACATCACCTGGCCGGAGGCGGCGATGTTGATGTGGCCGTCGGCCGTCGTGAAGACGCCCGTCGGAATGCCGGTGGGATGATCGTTGCCGGCCTGCGGCGCAATCTCCGAATCGATCAGCCAGCGCGCGGCCTGGAAGTCGAGCATCGTCACCATCGCCTGCAGCAGCGAGGTGTGGACCCACTGGCCTTTGCCCGAGCGCTCGCGCTCGAGCAGCGCGACCAGGATGCCCTGGGCCAGGAACAGGCCGGCGGTGAGATCGGCCACGGGAATGCCGACGCGCACGGGCCCCTGCCCGGGCAATCCTGTTACCGACATCAAGCCGCCCATGCCCTGGGCGATCTGGTCGTAGCCCGGCCGCTCGGCGTATGGCCCCGTCTGGCCGAAGCCCGAGATCGAGCCGTAGACCAGCCGCGGGTTGATCTTCGACAGCGACTCGTAGTCGATGCCGAGGCGGTGCTTGACGTCCGGACGAAAGTTCTCGATCACCACGTCGGCCTTCACCACCATCCTCTTCAGGACCTCGACGCCGCGCGGGTGCTTGAGGTCGAGGGTCATCGAGCGCTTGTTGCGGTGGAGGTTGAGGAAGTCGAAGCCGATCGCGGTGGAGTCGCCCTCTTCTAACTGGCGGGCCTCCACCTTGATGACGGAAGCGCCCATGTCGGCGAGCTGGCGCACGGCGGTCGGGCCCGAGCGGGCACGGGTGAGGTCGACGACGGTGATGTGCTCGAGGGGCAGGCTCATCGGGTCATCCCCGCTGGAAGAATGGCCGAGCCCGTCTGCGACGCCGGGTTCCGGCGGGTCCAGCGGCCGGCGTCCACGGCGGTCAGGAAGTCGAGCACCGACCGGTTGAAGAGATCGGGATCCTCGAGATTGATGGTGTGGCCGGCCTTGGGCATCACGACCAGGCCGGAGCAGGGCAGCTTGCGCTTCATGAAGATGGCGGGCTCGAGGCACGGATCGTCCTCGTCGCCCGTCATGATGAGCGTGGGCACCTCGCACTTCTCCATGCGTTCGCCCAGCTCGAAAACGGACGGCCGCGTCATCTGGATGCCTCGAAGCGTCAGCGCGTGACCCTTGGCCGAGCCGCTGGCCAGGTTCTGGTGGAACTCCTGGAAGCCGACGGGGTCCTTGTCCCTGAACTGCACCCGCGTCGGGCCCTGGGCGTAGAGGTCGGCCGCCTTTTGCATGCCCTCGGCCTCGAACTTCTTCGCCGTCACCTCGGCGTCCTGGCGGAACTTCTCACGGTCGGTCATCACGCTGCCGTAGCCGGCACCCGCCACCACGACGGACAGCAGGCGATCGGGATAGCGGAGCGCGAAGTGGAGCGTGGCGTACCCGCCCTTGGAGAGCCCGCACACGTGGGCCTTCTTGATCGAGAGCGCGTCGAGGAGGCCGCGGAGGTCTTCGACGGCGCGGTCCTGCGAGTACGCTTTCGGGTCCTCGGGGACGTCCGACGGCGGGTAGCCGCGGGCGTTGTAAGCGATCGCCCGGTAGCGCCGCGAGAAGAACTGCACCTGCGGCCGCCACGACCGGTAATCACCGGCGAACTCGTGCACGAAGACGAGCGGTGACCCCTGGCCAGCCTCTTCGTAGTACAGCTTGATGCCGTCGACCGCCGCGTGGGGCATGGCTACTCCTTCCAGGGGAAATTGGCTTCGAGGATCTCGAAGGTCTTCTTTCCGTTCGGCAGCTGGGCGGTGACGCTGTCGCCCACGTTCTTGCCGATGAGCGTGCGGGCCAGTGGCGAGAGGATGGAGATCCGGCCCTTCGCCGGCTCCGACTCGTCCGAGCCCACGATCCAGTACCGGTATTCCTTGCCCGTCTCGTCCTCCAGCTTCACCGTCGACGCGAACGTGATGCGACTGCCCGAGGTCGGCGCATCGATGACCTCGGCGGCGCCGACCTTGGTCTCGAGCTCGTTGATGCGCCCTTCGATGAAGCTCTGCTTCTCGCGGGCCGCGTGGTACTCGGCGTTTTCCGACAGGTCGCCATGGGCGCGCGCCTCGGCGATGGCCTTGGTAATGGCGTGTCGGTCCACGCGCTTGAGGCGGTCGAGCTCGGCGGCGAGCTTCTCGTAGCCGGTGCGCGTCATCGGCGTCCGCTGGACGGCCATGGGGTTGCTACGTTACCACGACGACTAGGGGGTGCGGCTGCGGAGCTGGATCGGATTCGTGAACAGGATCGAGTTGGGGATCAGCACCTTGCCGTCGTCACGCTGGAGCGTCGTGTAACGCAGATCGACGCCGGCGACCGTGCCTTCGTAGCCGGTCACGCTGATGAGGTCGTGGCGGGCGAAGGGCCGGTAGACCAGGAGCAGGAGGCCGGCAAGCAGGTTCGAGAGCACGTCGCGGAACGCGAAGCCGAGCGCGAACCCGGTGAGGCCGAGCCCGGCCACCAGCGCGGTGACGTTCACGCCCACGGTGCCGAGCGCGGTCACCACGCCGAGCACGACCAGCGTCCCCTTGGCGACCTGGCCCAGCAGGGCGACGATGTCCTGGCGCGCGTGCTCGGCGCGCTCGAGCCGGGCCATCAGTCGCTGGACCATGAGGCCGGCGAGCCAGAACCCGACCAACAGCAGCACGGCCACGACGGCGCGCCCGGCGAACCGCGAGGCCTCTGTCGTGACGTTCACGATCATGGCGTCCATGATCACCTCCAGGACATCGGTTAACCCCGACGTGCCGGCAACTGTGTCGACACGTCGACCTTGGCCTTGGCGCGCGCCGCGTTCAGCCACGACTGCCAGGCCTGCGTCTGCTTGCGGGCGAGGAGATCGCGCTCGAGGCGCTCGCGCTCGGCGGCGAGGCCGCTCGGGTCAGGCGGGATGCGCTCGAGGACCTTCACCACGTAATAGCCCTGCTGGCTCTTCACCGGCTCGGTGATGGCGCCGGCCGTCGCCTGGAGCGCGGCCACCATGACGTCGCCGGGCAGGCGCTCGGCCGGCTTCGTGCGCGAGAAGCGCGGCGTCTGGGCGGTCTGTGCCCCGATCTTCTTCGCCGCCGTCTGGAAATCGCCGTGCTTCGCCTCATCGGCGAACTGCTTGGCCTTCTGCAACGCGACGGCCTCGGCCTTCTGGCGCTTGACGCCCGCTTCGACCTGGGCCCGGATCTCGGTCAGCGGAGGCACGGCGGCCGGCAACGACTCGAGGTTCTTGATCACCACCCAGCCGGCGGGCGTCTTCACGGGCGCCGACACTCCGCCAAGACTCAGGTTGAACGCGGCCTCCTCCATCGTATCGGCGCCCGCGAACGGACCGGACTGCTTGCGGGCGATCATCGCGTCGTGCGGCGTCAGCCCGAGCTTCTTGGCCTCGGCGGTGAAATCTCCGGCGCCCAGGAGCGTGGTGCGGACCTCGTCGGCGCGGGCCCGCGCTCCCCGATCGGCGGCCTCCGCCTGCAGGCGCTCGCGGATCGGGGCCGCGACCTCTTTCAGCGGCTTCTTCCCACCGTCCTGAACCTCGGAAACCTTGATCGCGTGATAGCCGAACGGCGTCCGCACGGGCTCCGGCGACACGTCACCTTTCTTCAGCTCGAAGACCGCTTGCTCGAAGGCGGGCACCATCTCACCCTTGCCGACGAGCCCGAGGTCGCCGCCCTTGTCCTTCGTGCCGGGATCCTCGGACACCTCGCGGGCGAGCTTGGCGAAGTCCTCGCCGGCCTTGGCGCGGCGAATGACGTCGGCGATCTTCGCCTTCGCCTTGTCCTCGGCCTCGCTGCCACCGGTCTCGCTCACGCGCACCAGGATGTGGGCCGCCCGCGCCTTCTTCGGCATCTCGAACTCCTGGCCGTGCTCCGCGTAGTACTTCTCGACCTCGGCGTCGGTCGCAGGCTTCGTGAATTCCTTCAGCCCGATCGCCACGTACTGAACCTTGCGCCGCTCGGGCTGGCGCAATTCCTGGCCGTGCTCCTTGACGTAGGCCTGCAGCTCCTCGTCGGTCGCCGTCTGCGCGGCGATCAGCGGGGCCAGCTCCACCAGAGCCCACTCGGCCCGCGCCTCTTCGCGCTGCTGCACGTAGGCCTGCTCGATCTCGGAGTCCGAGACCTTCACGCCGCCGCGCACCGCGTTCTCGACCTTGCTCCGCGTCAGCCGGCGGCGCATCTCGTCTTCGAACCCGCCCTTCGTGTACCCGAGACGGCGCAACACCTCTTCGTAGCGTTTGAGCGTGAAGCGGCCACCTTCCTGGAAGGCAGGAAACGTGTGGATCTGGGCGTTCAGCTCCTCGTCGGTCAACCCGAGACCTTCCCCCTGCGCCTTCTGGACGGCCAGCGACTCCAGCACCAGGTCCTCGACGACTTGCTGAGGCAGCCCCATGCGCTCGGCCATCTCGGGGCTGAAGCGATCACGCATCATCTGCGCGTACATCGAGAGATATTCCTGGTAGCGCCGCTGATAGCGCTCGACGGAGATCTTCTCGCCATTGACGCTGGCCACGCTGTCGCGGGCGGCGCCGCCATCACGTGCGCTCGTCCCGAAAATGAAGAGCGACGCGACGAACGCGGCCACGATCACGAGCAGGCCGATCTGCAAGGTCCGGCGATATCGACGCATAAATGTGATCATCTGGACTCCTTGGTGAGCAGAGGGCTATTCGCCTGATTCCGCCTGTCCGAGGCGCGGCGGTGCAGCACCCTCGGCGGGCACGACCCGGCGCGCCAGGGTGATGAATCCGGTGTGCGCGACCATCCGGTGGAATGGCCGCACCGATTGTCCTTCGATGTTCCAGGGACGCATGAGGGTCTCGAACGTCTCGACCAGCGCCCACTCGCGCTCGCGATGCAAGGTCTCGCTGAGCTCGTGCGACTGGATGATGGTCGGCACGTAGCACATGAAGATGCCGCCCGGCCGCAGGACGGACGCGACCAGGCTCGTGAGCTTCCAGGGCTCGGGAAGATCGAAGAGCACGCGATCGACGGGCTCCTCCTCGGGCAGTCCGTCCTCCACCGGCCGCAGCCGCACGGTGAGGTTGTTGACCTGACCGAGGCGCATGTGGATGTTGGCCAGCGCGCGCCGCGCGAACTCGTCGCGCTGCTCGTAGGTGATCACCCGGCCATCGGTGCCGACGGCGCGGAGCAGCGCGAGCGTCAAGGCCCCCGAGCCGGTCCCGGCCTCGAGCACCCGCGCGCCCGGGAAGACGTCGGCCCAGAAGAGGATCATCGCCAGGTCCTTGGGATAGATCACCTGGGCGCCGCGCGGCATCTCCAGGACGAACTCGCCCAGCGTGGGACGCAACGCGAGGTAGCGGAGCCCGAGCGAGCTGCGGATCCAGGTGCCCTCGACCTGGCCGATGACGTTGTCGTGGGGGATCCAGCCTCGGTCGGAATGGAACGTCTCCGACTTGCGGAGAAAGATGAGATGCCGCTTGCCGCGCTGGTCGATCAGAAGGACCTGCTCGCCGTCCTGGAGAGGAAGGCCGTGCGTCACGCGATTTCGGACCGGGGCTGAGGCAGGAAGAAGGCCACGGCGAAGCCGAGCAACGGCATGAACGCGCAGGTCCAGAGTACGGCCGGCAATCCCCAGTGGTCGGCAACCCACCCGAGGAGCGTCACGCCCAGGCCGCCGGCGCCGATCGCGAAGCCGACGATCAGCCCCGACGCCATGCCGGGATTGCGGGGCAGATACGCCTGCCCGAGGACCACCGACACGGTGAACGTCGAGACCAACGCGGCGCCGAAGAGGCCGAGCGCGACGATGGCGAACGGGCTGCCGCTGGTGAGCAGGAACAGGACACCGAGCGGCGTCGCAGCGACGAACCCCCACGTCATGAACGGCCGTGTGCCCCAGCGATCGGCCAGGGGGCCGGTGATCACGGTGCCGAGCGCTCCGGCGCCGAGGAAGACGAAGAGCAGCACGCCGACCAGATGCGGGTCGGCGCCGAGGGAATCGATGTAGTAGAAGGGCACGAACGTGGTGAACCCGAGCTGAGCCCACGAGCGGATCGTGACCACGAGCATGAGGATGGCCATCGCGCGGGTCATGTTCCGGCCATGGGCCCGCGCCGGCCGAGACGCGGCGGCGGCCGGGCGCGCCATCATCGGCAACACCGCGAGAAGGACCGCGGTGACGATCACGGTCGGCACGATCATGCCCAGCGTTCCGGCGAGACCGAGCCCCGCGATGAGCGCCGTGACGAGCGGCGGGCCGAGCGCGACGCCGACGTTCCCGCCGAGCGAGAACCAGGAAAGCGCCGTGGCCTTGCGGTCGCCGGCCACGCTGGCGGCCGTGCGATAGCCCTCGGGATGATAGGCGGCCACGCCGAACCCCATCACGACGACCAGAAGCAGCACGACGCCGTAGCCGGGCGCCACGCCGGTGAGCCCGAGCCCGACGCCCGAGAGAAAGACGGAGAGCGGCAGCAGCCAACGCCGCACGGCCTGATCGGCCATGTACCCGAAGAGCGGCTGGATGATCGACGACGTGATGTTGGCGACGAGCACGATGATCCCCGCCTCGGCGTACGAGAGCCCGTGCACCGACTTGAGGAACGGCAACACCGCGGCGAGCGAGCCCTGGTTGGTGTCGATGACGAGATGGCCGAGAGCGAGAAGCGCGATCAACCTGGTGTTGGGCCGGACCCGCGAAACACTGTCGGTGAGGAACGATGCGGCCGTACTCCCAAGGGCCGCCGGCTTCGCATCTGCCATGACCTTCCAATGGTACACTACCGACCACATGGAGGCACCGTTGCGGGCTGCCTCGATCCCCGCTTTGAAGGTCCGCGAGCTCGGTCACGTCTCGCTCTTCGTCCGCGATCTCGAGGCGACGCGGCGTTTTTACCGTGATCTCCTCGGGCTGCGCGAAACCGGCACCGGCAAGGCGGGGCGCATCGTGTTCTTTTCGGCCGGCCGCCACCATCATGACGTCTCGTGCGAGCTCGCGCGCGCCGACGGCCCCGGTCCCCAGCCCAAGGGCGTGCCCGGCCTCTATCACATCGCGTTCGAGGTGGGCGCGTCGCTCGACGACCTCGCCGAGGCGCGCCGCTGCGTGGAAGCCCACGGTCTCCAGCCGTTCGGCGAGACGGCGCAGTCGTTCTCGATCCGCGACCCCGACGGGCACGAGATCGAGCTGTACGTCGATTCCCGACGCTGACGCGCGACGCTGACGCGTCAGCTCCGTCGCGGATCCGCCCGCACGCGCCACATCGCGACGACGCCGATCACGAGCGCGGTCACAGACGGCGATGTCGTCGGCGGCGATCAGGACGGTCACGAGATCAGCCGCGGCGATCGCCACGGTAACGCCGCGTGCTAACCCAGTCGCGCTGCCCTATATGCCGAACGCATCGAGCCCGGTGATGTCGCGGCCCACGATGAGCGTGTGGATGTCGTGGGTGCCCTCGTAGGTGTTCACGGTCTCGAGGTTCAGCATGTGCCGGATGATCGGATGCTCGTCGACGATGCCGGCCGCCCCCAGGACGTCCCGGGCCAGGCGTGCCGTGTCGAGCGCGATCTGCACGTTGTTGCTCTTCGCCATCGAGACGTGCTGCGGCCGCAGCTTGCCCTGGTCCTTGAGCCGTCCGAGCTGGAGGACGAGGAGCTGCGCCTTGGTGATCTCGGTGATCATCCAGACCAGCTTCTGCTGGACGAGCTGGAACGAGGCGATGGGCTTGCCGAACTGGATCCGCTGCTGGGCGTACTGGAGCGCCCAGTCGTAGCAGGCCATCGCAGCGCCGACGGCGCCCCAGGCGATTCCATAGCGCGCCTGATTGAGGCAGGACAGCGGGCCCTTGAGGCCCTTCACCCCGGGAAGCCGGTTCTCGAGCGGGATCTTGCAGTCCTGGAACGCCAGCTCGGAGGTGATCGACGCGCGCATCGAGAACTTGCCGTGGATGTCGAGGGTCGAGAAGCCCGGCGTGCCCTTCTCGACGAGGAACCCTCCGATCTCGCCGTCGTCCTCTTTCGCCCACACGACCGCGACGTCGGCGATGGAGCCGTTGGTGATCCAGAGCTTGGTGCCGTTCAGCACGTACCCGTCGCCTCGGCGCGTCGCCCGGGTCTTCATGCCGCCGGGATCCGACCCGTGATCCGGCTCGGTGAGCCCGAAGCAGCCGATCTTCTCGCCCGTCGCCATGGCCGGGAGCCAGCGCTGCTTCTGGGCCTCGGAGCCGTACGAGTAGATCGGATACATCACGAGGCCGCTCTGGACCGAGGCGCACGACCGGAGCCCGGAATCACCGCGCTCCAGCTCCTGCATGATGAGGCCGTAGGCGACGTTGTTGAGCCCGAGGCAGCCGTAGCCCTTGAGCGTGGCGCCGAACACCCCCATCTCGCCGAGCTTCGGGATGAGGTTCACGGGAAACGTCCCGGCGCGATGATGCTCCGTCACGACGGGGAGGAACTCCGCCTCCACCCAGTCACGGATCGTGTCGCGGATCATCCGCTCCTCCTCGGAGAGGAGATCCTCGATGCGGTAGTAGTCGACGCCCCGGAACTTCTCCATGACTGCCTCGCTAGAGTCGGATCGGATTGAAGTCGGTCTGGTAGTCGAACGTATCCACTCGCTCCTGCGATTTCAACCATCCGACGACCACATAGGTCAACGGCGTGGCCGCCGCCTCGTACAGCACCTTGGCGCCCCACTGCCCGGCGATGACGTGGGCCAGCACGCCGCCCGGCATCGTGCCGCCGAAGGCGAGCGTGACGAAGATCGCCGAGTCGAGGCCTTCGCCCACGATCGTGGAGCCGATCGTGCGGATCCACAGCCACCGTCCCTGTGTCCAGATCTTCACCTTCGCCATCACGAAGGCGTTCGCGAACTCGCCGGCCAGGTAGGCGACGAACGATGCGCCGAGCAGGCGCGGCGTCTGGCCGAGGATGGCCTCGTACGCGGCCTGCTCCTTCCAGAACGGCGCCGGCACGAGCGCGCCCCCCACCCACGTCGCGGCCACCATCAGCGCGTTACAGGCGAAGCCGAGCCAGATGACCCGGCGCGCCGCCCCGTAGCCCCAGACCTCCGTCAGGACGTCGGCCAGGATGTAGGAGATCGGGAAGATCACGATGCCGGCGGGCAGGACGACGCCGCCGATGACCACGAGCTTGGCCG
>QHTB01000035.1 GCA_003220615.1 Candidatus Rokuibacteriota bacterium | reverse complement strand
GGCCGAGGCGGCTCGCATCGACCAGCACGAGCGCGGCCGGAAAGAGCGTCAGCATGGCCAGGAGCGCGATGAGCAGCGCGGTTCCCGCGACGAAGCCGAATTCCCGGATCCCGCGGAAGTCCGTCAGCATCAGCACGTAGAACGTCACCGCCCCGCTGAGCGCGCCGAGCACGATCCCTGGCCCGCTCCGCTCGGCGACGAGCGCCACTGCATCACGCGGGTCCCGGCCCGCGCGTTCCGCCTCGTAGCGGTAGAGCAGGTAGATGCCGTAGTCGATCCCGAGCCCGACCACCATCGAGATGAACATGACCGAGAAAATGGTGAGATGGCCGACGGTCAGCGTGATGACGCCGATCGACACGATCACGCTCGTGGCGAGGACGCCGAGCATCACCAGCGGCTTGACGACCTGGCGGAACGCGAGCACGAGCACGGCCAGCGTGAGCACGGCCGCCACGAGGGTGGCGATGCCGCTATCGCGGAACGCGCTCGTCATCTCGTCGGCCGACAGCGCCGGCCCGCCGGTCACGCCCGCGGAGACGTCCGGGAACTCGACGCGCAGCTCGGCGATCCTCCGTCGTATCTCCTCGATGGCCTCACGATCGGCCGCGAACCCGCCGCCGCTCAGCGGATCGGCGAAGACGAAGAGGAGGCGCTTGTCGTCGGAGAGAAACAGGCCTTCGTCCCGGTCGCGCCCGAGCCCCCAGAACCCCGCCCACGGCGAGTGATCGCCGTCGTGCCCGTCGGCGACGGCCTGCAGCTGTCCGACCAGATCGCCGAGGACCGCCAGGCCCTGTCGGCTGGTGCGGTCGTCGAGCCCGAGGTCGAACAGGGAGAGCAAGATGCCGGCGTCGATGCGTTGCCGGATGCCGGCGAGCAATGTGGTCAGGCCCGGTCGCGCCGCGAACCGTTCGATGAAGTCACGCTGATCGATCAGCGTGCGCTGGAGGCTCGTCAACTCGTCGAGCGTGAGGTACAGGAGGCGCTGTCCCGCGACGTGCCCGGGATCGACGCGGTACGTGAGGCGGTGAAAGCGCACGGGCCCGCGCCGGAGAGCTCCGACGAGGCGATCGGCGAAGGCAACGGAGCGCCGAACGTCGCCGCTCTCCACGATGATCATCACGTCGTCGAGCTCGCCGAAGTTCCGGGAATATTGCTCGTAGAGCGTCACGTATCGGGCGGTCGGCGACAGGAGGCGAAGCATCGACGTCTCGAACCGCAGGGCGACGAACGCCCACGCCAGCATGACGACGGCGACGGCCAGCCAGGCCGTGACCGTCAGCGCGGGACGTCGGGACGAGAGCGCGACCAGCCAGCGGAGCGGCCGACCGATGGGGAAGACAGGCGTCGGGGGCGATGGCCCCGCCGTCATACCTGTCCCGGCCAACCTCTAGGCATGAGCCCGGCGCCGCGACAGGAATTCCAGGAACTCCCGGCCTTCGCGAAGCCGCCGCCTCATGACTTCCCGGTCTCGGATCATGTCGCCCGCCAACGACAGGAGCTTGCCGGGGCGGAAGTAAAACCGCCGGTAGAACCTGGGAACGGCCTCGAAAATCTCGGTGTGCGGAAGATCCGGATACCCGAGCGGGCTCTGCTGCGTGCCGTCCTCTCCCACCAGCGCGTCGCGCACGAGCCAGCCCTGCTCCACGGCCTGGCCATACAGCGCCGTGCCGGGATACGGCGCGGCCAGCGACACCTGGATCGTGTCCGGATCGAGCTCGCAGGCGAAGCGCACCGTCTCGTCGATGGTCTGCCGCGTCTCGCCGGGAAGGCCGAGGATGAACGTCCCGTGGATCTTGATGCCGAGGTCCTTGGCGTCACGCGTGAACCGGCGCGCGCTGTCGAGCCGGATCCCCTTCTTGATGTTGTTGAGGATCGATTGGTTCCCCGACTCGTACCCGACGAGGAGCAGCCGGAGGCCGTTGTCCTTCATGACTTCGAGCGTGGCGCGCGGCACATTCGCCTTGGCGTTGCAGGACCACGTGACGCCGAGCCGGCCGAGCCGGCGCGCGATCTCCTCGGCCCGCGGGAGATCGTCGGTGAAGGTGTCGTCGTCGAAGAAATACTCCTTCACCTGGGGGAAGTGGCGCCGCGCCACCTCGATCTCTTCGATGACGTGGTCCACCGACCGCGTCCGATAGCGCTGGCCGCCCACCGTCTGCGGCCACAGGCAGAACGTGCACTTGGAACGGCAGCCGCGCCCGGTATAGAGCGAGACGTAGGGGTGGAGCAGGTATCCAATGTAGTAGTTCTCGACGGTGAGATCGCGCGCGTAGACGGGGACCACGAAGGGCAGCGTGTCCATGTTCTCGATCGGCGGGCGCGGCGGCGTCGCCCGCAACAACCCCGCGCCGTCTCGATAGCCGAGCCCCCTGACCTCACGGAGCGGGCGCCCCTCGGCGACCTCCTGGATCGTGAAGTCGAATTCGCCATGACAGACGAAGTCGATCGCCTCGGAAGCCGCCAGCGCCCGCTCGCGCTGCACGGCGACGTGAGCGCCGACGAAGCCGATGCGAAGCGCCGGGTTCTCGGCCCTGAGGGCCTCGGCCACTCTGACGTCCTGGACGAACGACGGCGTGCTCGTGTGCAGGACGGCCAGCTCGTACTGGCGCGCCAGCCGGCGGACGTCGTCCAGCGTCAGGCCGTCGGGCGGCGCGTCCACGAGGCGCGATCCGGGCACGAGGGCGGCCGGCTGGGCCAGCCACGTCGGATACCAGAAGGAGCGCACCTCGCGACGCGCCTGGTAGCGTGATCCCGCGCCGCCGTCGAAGCCCTGATACGACGGCGGATGCAGAAAGAGTGTCCGCAAGTAGCTCACGGGGTGGCCCTCCGCAGGCGGCCCTGGTGGTCGATCGTGAAGGATTGTCCGTACCACCGCACGGTGCGGCCGCAGAAGGACAGGATCCAGATCGCCGCTGAGAGGACGTCCCGGAGCGGAAGGAGGCACGCGTCGGGCAAGCGAGGAATGCCGGCGGTCCTCCGCGTGACGTGCCAACCGGCCAAGCGGGCCACGAGATTCGCGGCGAGCGCCGCCACCGCCGCCGGCGTCGCGCCGGCGCAGGCGAGCGCGAGGAGCGAGAGGGGCAGCCCGAAGGTGACGAACGACATCAGATAACCCACCGGCCGCACGGAGCGGATCGTGCGGGCCCACCGGAGCTCGTGGCCGACCAGCGTCCGGAAGTCGTGCTCGTCGACGATCGTCTGGACGACGAGCGGCGAGAGCTCGACGCGCCGGCCGCTCTCCGCCACCGCCCGTCCCAACATGTAATCGTCGGCGAGGTAGTCGACGACGCTCTCGAAGCCCCCCAGCGCGTCGAGCACGTCCCGGCGGCATGCGATCGTGGCGCCGAACGCGTACGCCAGTGGCTGCAGACCGGCTGCCACCAGGGCCGACGGGAAGAACCAGTCGTTGATGTACATCGCCCCGAGGGTCGACGGTAGGCCGGGCATCGGGACGGCGCCGTAGAGGCAGGTGACGAGGCCGGTCCCCGGGTCGGCGAGCGGCGCCACGACGGTCCGCAGGTATTCGGGCCCCACCCGGACGTCGCTGTCGGCCAGGACGATCACGTCGTGCCGGGCACTCTTGTAGATGTTGACGACGTTGCTCAATTTCGGATTCGTACCCAGCGCATGACCATCGCAGACGAGCACGACGTCGAGGCCGGGGAATTCTTCGATGAGCCGATGCACGACGTGAACGGCGGGATCGCTCGGATCGCTGACCCCGAAGACGAGCTGAAAGCTCGGGTAGGCCTGCTCGCAGAAGCTGCGGAGCGTCTCGTAGAGGAACGGCTGCACGCCGCACAGTGGCTTCAGCACACTGACCGATGGCGCAAAGTCGGAGTGGGTGGGACGGCAGCGTCCGAAGGCGTGAGCGCGATACGCCGCCCACGCCCAGTATCCCGCGGCGACGAACGCGAGCGCGACGAGAACATCGGCCACGTAGGTCATGACATGGCTCCCGTGTTCGCGATCTCAGGTATGTTGCCGGCCGGCGCCGGCCGCCAGGCGATCGCACAGACGACCAGGCCTCCCGCGGCCCACGCGAGCTCTCGCAGATGCCGCAGGAGCCCGAACGCGAAGCCGGCGCTCGGCGCCAGGCCGAGGGCGGCGAAGATGGCGGTCTTGCTCCCCTCCTGGATCCCGATCTTGGCCGGGATCATGAACAGTACGCCATCCACGGCCGCCGACAGCGTCTCGATGGAGATGATCGTCGATGCCGACACACGCAGCCCGAGCGAACGGCAGATGAGGTACGCCTCGACGGCGCCCCACGCGTACGCCGCGGCGAAGAGCAACGTCGCGGCCGCAAATCGTCCACGGTGAGCCCGGACGAAGCCAGCGAACGAACGCCGGAGCGGCGACAGGCGCCACGCGGCGAACCCGCGGCGCGCCGCCACGATGGCGAGAACCCCCAGCAGCGCCACCGCCAGCACGCCGGCGATGACGGTCCACATGGGCAGCCCGACGCGGAGCGTGCGTGCACAGACGAGCACCCCGACGGCCACGAACAACGCCTGGCCGAGGGTCTGCGCGATCTTGGCCACGATGACGGAGGTTGCCTCGGTACCCGTCGCGTGGCTGGCTTTCAGCATCGCCGTTCGGCCCACTTCGCCCGCGAGCGTGCCGCTCGGCGTCAGGTAGTTGATCGCGTCTCCGGCGACCCGCAGGGCGACGAGACGTCGCAGCGGCACGGCCGCTGCCTGCCGGGGATCGGAGGCCCACTTCCATCCGAGCGCGTTCAGCACGTGAGCGACCGCCTCCTGTCCGAGGATCAACGCGATTCCCCAGCCGGTGGCGGCGAGCAGTGCGCCGACACGCGGGAAGTCGAGCCGCCACAGCAGCACCACGAAGACGACCGTCCCGACGACCGCCGCCGCCAGCGTGACCCGTTTCATCGGCGGCGTCTGGCAAGCGCCCACAGCGTGAGCCAGAAGACGTGCGATCCTCCCGCCGCGGCCCACAGGAACCACTCCAGGCGGTGCACGACGGCGAGGGCAAGGAGGACGTAGATGAAGTCGCGGCTGGCGATGCGCTCATACAAGAGGGCGCCGGGGCCGCGGCGCGGTGACGGCTGGCGCAGGATCAGCCACCACACGGACGCCATGCTGAGCAGCACCCCGGCGATCAGCACGAGGCCGGCGGGGATGACAGCCGCGTGGGCATGGCTCAGATGCAGATGGACGGGCAGTGCCAGGAACACCGCGACGTGAACGACGTTGTCCGTGACGGCGTCGAACCGCGCGCCCCACGGCGTCGAGAGGAGCTGGAGGCGCGCGACCTCACCGTCGCAGCCGTCGAGAATGCACGAGCACCAGAGCAGCAGCGCGCCGGCGATCGCCGCCCCGTAGGCCGGGACAGCGAGGACGCCGGCGCCCAGGAGCCCGACCAACAAGCTGCTCGCGGTGACGGCGTTCGGCGTGATGGCGGTCCGCGTCAGGGCCAGCGAGACGGGAATCGAGATCCCCCGGTCGAGTCGTGCCAGGTATCCGTCGGTGTCCTTCCGCAGTGAGCGCACCAGATCGTGCTCGGCGCGCTCGACGTCCTTGGGGTCGCGAAGATCGTACCAGGCGCGGACATCGGCGACCAGGCGCTCGCCGTGGAAATCGGCATCGACCGGCCTCGGCGATCCGGAGACGCCCTGAGACGAGCGGCCCAGCACGGAGCGCCTCGCGGAGCGCCCCGCCGGATAATAGACGGCCACGGTGCGGCCGCTCCAGAGCCATGCCGTCGGCGCGGCGCGCCGGCGGCACTCGCCGAGGAACGCGCGCAACTCTCCGGCCTCCGGCATGCCCTCCGGGTCGAGCACCAGGACCGCGGACGTCGGCGCGAGCGCGCTGCCCACGGCGGCCGGCGAGGAGACGGCCGTCCACGGTAGGGCGCGAAGCTGGGCGTTCCACCGACCGGTGAGCGCCGCGATCGAACCGGTCACGAAGATGAAGCGGTCGACCGGGACGTCGACGAGCGCATGGGCGGCTCGGAGCGCGGTCGGAACCCCGAGGACGAGCGGCACGTCGGGCACGACGGACAGCACGACTTGAAGACGAGGTGCGACGGAACTGGCCATGCTGAGCTCCACGCCGTTTGCAAAACGGCAAGTCTTCCGCCTGATAAGGAACCGGGGTCGTGTGACGGCGTCGGCGCCGTCGGTCAGTCCGACGTGACGTCGACCGTGATCACGGTGGCCACCGTACCGACCGCGGACGTGACGAGGATGACCGCGTCGTCGTGGTCGGCGTTGTCGGTGATACCCGGGATCCACGTCTGGTCGGGTGGGCTCGCGTAGGCCAAGGGCACGAGCCAGCCCACGACGAGAAGAATGACGACCGCGCTCAAACGCCGCCCCGTCATCGCGGGTGAATAGTAGCACGATGAGACCGGGGCCGCGGCGGCTGTTGACAGTGATAGGGCCCGCAGCTACCGTTGGACGCTCGATCCACGAGGGGAGCGTCACCCGTGCAGCTCAGGACCGTCAACGGGGAAGTGGCCAAGTTCACCTCCCGCGGCGAAGCAGCAGCGCGGGGGCTGTCCGATTTCATCGCCCGTGACACCTCGGTGGCGTACACCTTCGTGGCGCCTGCATTTTTCCTCTTGCTGTTCCTGGTCGCCTATCCCTTCGTGCTCTCGGTCTGGTTCAGCGTGAGCGACGCTCGCGTGGGCGAGACGGGAAGCTTCGTGGGCCTCGCCAATTTCGAGCGGCTGCTGGGCAGCGACATCTTTCGCCAGACCCTGAAGAACTCGCTCGTGTTCACGTCGATCGCGCTCCTGCTCAAGACGGTCCTCGGGATGGCCCTGGCCCTGCTGCTGTTCCGGGTCGCCCGGTTCAAGCGGCTGATCCGCGGCGCCGTGCTGTTGCCGTTCATCGTGCCCACCGCGCTCAGCACGCTCGTCTGGTGGTGGATGTTCGAGCCGCTCTACAGCGTGGTGAACTGGACGCTCAAGCACCTGCACATCGTGAACAAGGACGTCCCGTGGCTGCCCGATCCCTACCTGGCCATGTTCACGGTGATCCTGGTCAACACGTGGCGCGGCCTGCCCTTCTTCGCGATCACGCTGCTGGCCGGCCTGGTGGCCATCCCGCGGGAACTGTACGAAGCCGCCGAATCGGACGGCGCCGGCCCCGCCGCGCGCTTCTGGCACGTCACCGTGCCGCTCGTCAAGCCGGTGCTGGCCGTCGTCATCCTGTTCTCGGCGATCTTCACGCTGGCCGACTTCAACATCGTGTACATCCTCACCAAGGGTGGACCGATGAACATGACGCATCTCTTCGCCACCTACTCGTTCGCCCTGGGGCTCCAGAGCGGGCAGATCGGGCAGGGCGCCGCCGTCTCGCTGTTCCTCTTCCCGATCCTGCTCGGCGTGGTCTTCACCCAGCTCCGACTCGTCCGCAAGTCCACGACGTATGACTAGACGCTCGTGGTGGTCGCGCCCGACGCGCTCGCTCTTCACCCTGTACCTGCCGGTGGCGCCGTTCGTGTTCTTCGCGCTGTTCCCGCTCTACTTCATGCTGGTGACGTCGTTCAAGAAGAACGCCGAGCTCTACAACGTGAACGCCACGCCCTTCTTCATCCGGCAGGGCCTGACCCTCGGGCACTACGAGATGCTCTCGAAGGACACCATGTTCTGGAGCTGGTTCGCCAACAGCCTGATCGTCAGCATCGCCGCGACCGTCGTCTCCGTCCTGATCGGCATCCTGGCCGCGTATCCGCTGGCCCGCCTGCGCTTTCCCGGCGCGGACTCCTTCGGCGTCGCGATCTTCATCACCTACCTGGTGCCGCCGTCGCTGCTCTTCCTACCGCTGAGCACGGTGGTCAACCGGCTGGGGCTCTCCGACACGCTGTGGGCGCTGATCGTCACGTACCCGACCTTCCTCGTTCCCTTCTGCACGTGGCTCCTCATGGGCTATTTCCGCACGGTGCCGAAGGAGATCGAGGAGTGCGCGATGCTGGACGGCTGCAACCGCTTCCAGACGCTGCTGAGGATCCTGCTGCCGGTGGCGGTGCCGGGCGTCATCTGCGCGGCGCTGTTCGCCTTCACCCTCTCCTGGAACGAGTTCCTCTACTCGCTGGTCTTCGTCTCGCCGGCCGAGCTGAAGACCATGACCGTGGGCGTCTTCTCCGAGCTGATCCGCGGCGACATCTATTACTGGGGTGGACTGATGGCGGGCGCCTGCATCGGCTCGCTTCCCATCGTGGTCGCGTACGTGTTCTTCCTCGACTACTACGTGTCCGGACTGACGGCGGGCGCCGTCAAGTAGGAGGGCAGACATGGTGAACCGGCGGCAATTCCTCCGCGTGACGGCGGGTGGCGCGGCCTCGGTCGTGGTGGCCGGCGGCGTTCCGGCGACGGCCCAGACTCGCGAGCTGACCTTCCTGACCATCGCGAGCTTCGTGCCCGAGACCGACAAGGAGTTGAAGCGGCAGTTCGAGGAGTGGGGCGCGAAGAACAAGGTCAAGGTGCGGCTCGACATCATCGCCCACCTGCAGCTCGTGACCAAGAAGGCCTCGGAGGTCCAGGCGCGCTCGGGTCACGACCTCACCGCGCTCGGCCCCGGCCTCGGTGACGCCGATCTCTACTTCGATCACCTGGTCGATCTCAACGACGTCGCCGCCGACGTCGCGCCGAAGAACGGCGGGTGGATGAACCCGAACGACTACCTCATCCGCGGCAAGTGGAAGCTGCTGCCGTGGTGGATGCCGCCCTTCCCGATGGCGGTGCGTACCGATCTCCTCGAGCAGATCGGCGAGAAGAACCCCGACACGTGGGAGGACTGGCTCCGAGTCGGCAAGAAGGGCAAGGCCATCGGGCATCCCTTCGGCACCGCGCTCGGCCACAGCGGCGACGCCAACGTCACGCTGCTCTCGATCATGTGGTCGTATGGCGCCTCCTACGTCGCCAAGGACGGGAAGACGGTCGCCATCAATTCGAAAGAGACGCGCCAGGCCATGGAGTTCGTCAAGCGTCTCTACACCGAGGCGATGGACCCCGAGGTGCTGGCCTGGGACGACGCCAGCAACAACCGCTGCCTGAACGCGGGCAAGTGCATCGCCATCCACAACCCGATCAGCGCCTTCGAGTCGGCCAAGCGCGACAAGGTCGTGATCCCGGGGACGCAGCGCGAGATCGCCGAGGTCATCGACCACGTCAACACGCCGCGTGGGCCCGTGGACCGGAAGACGACGACCGGCTACTGGTGCGTCGGCATCTGGAACTTCGCGAAGAACGTCGACCTCGCCAAGGACTTCCTGCGCTACCACTTCCAGCCCGAGAACCAGGCCAAGTGGGTGGATGCCGGCCACGGCTTCAACATGCCGTTCCTGACCAATCTCACCAAGCATCCCGTGTACAAGAGCGACAAGCAGTATCGGTTCATTCCCGAGGTCGCCAAGGTGACGGTCCCGCCGTCCTGGCCTGGTCCCACGACGGCGTCGTCTCAGCAGGTCCTCGACCTCTACATCCTCCCGGACATGTTCGCGCAGTACGCCACGGGTAAGATGACGGTCGACCAGGCCATCGCCTGGGCCGAGAAGGAAATGCAGGAGATCTTCGCCGGTCGCAAGCGCAAGTTCTGAGGCAAAGGAGCCACCATGATCACGAGGTTCGCCACGGTCTATGCCGGCCACGTCGATTTCCCCGACATGGGCCAGACGGCCACCCCGGCCAACGAGCGGCGCTACGGGAACGAGCACCTGGCCACGGTGTTCGCGAAGACCGATGCCGTCGCCCGGAGGATGGACGAGCTGGGGTACTACGCGATCTGGCTGGCCGAGCACCACTTCCAGCACGAGGGCTACGAGTGCCTGCCGAACCTCCTGATGTCGGCGGTGCACCTGGCCCACATCACGAAGCAGATCAAGATCGGCTGCGGCTTCAACATCGCTCCCATGTGGCACCCGCTCCGCCTGGCCGAGGACTACGCCACCGCCGACATCCTGACCGGCGGCCGCGTCATCTTCGGCGTGGGCCGCGGCTACCACACGCGCGAGGTCGAGACGTTCGGCGCGCCGATGCTCGACCCCGAGGCCAACCGCGAGCTGTTCGAGGAGCAGGTCGAGATCATCTTCAAGGCGTTCAACGAGGAATCGTTCAAGCACCACGGCAAGCACTACACGCTGCCGCCGGCCGTGCCCTATCGCGGCTACGAGCTGCGGGAGATCACGCTGGTCCCGCGTCCGATCCACCGTCCGGTCGAGTGCTGGCAGCCGATCGTGAGCGCGAGCGCCCGCGGCCTCGACTTCATGGTGCGTCACGGGATCAAGGGCATCATCGGCGGCGGCGCGGCCACCATGGCCGAGGGCCCCATCCACGGCTATCGCGAGGCGGCGGCCCGCGCCGGACACGATCTGAAGCTGGGCGAGAACCTCTGCCTCGGCATCTTCTTCCACCTGGCCGACAGCCGCGAGAAGGCCGTTCGCGAGCTCACGCCGTTCTACGAGGAGCACGTGAAGATGTTCGCCCCGCTCGGCTTCGTGCCCGGGATCAAGCCGGCCCAGGTCGAGGCCGCCGCGCGGCGCGGCGGTTGGGCGGCCGCCGGCGTCCCCAGCCTCGAGCACTTCATGAAGACGGGCGCGTGGTTCGCCGGCACGCCCGAGGAGCTGACCGCGTATTTGCAAAATCTCCAGTCGCGCTTCCCCGGCCTCCAGTACGTCAACGTGAGCACGAGCATGGGCACGCCCGAGGCCGTCATGCTCGAGCAGCTCACCTGGTTCGCCCGCGAAGTCATGCCGAAGTTCAAGGGGTGACCATGGACCACCTCACCATCGGTGACGCGTCGGTCGTCCGCATCGAGGAGATGGTCGACTCCACGTTCCTGGCCGCGAACTTCTTCATGCCCTTCGATCCCGAGGCGCTGCAGCCGCACCTGCACTGGCTGGCGCCGCGCTACTACATCCCCGACCGCGGAGCGCTGGTCTTCAGCATGCACGCGTGGATCGTCAAGACCGGCCGTCACACGGTGCTGATCGACACGTGCGTCGGGAACGACAAGGAGCGGATGCCGCGGACCCACTGGCATCACCTGCAGACGCCGTTCCTCGAGCGCCTGCGCGCCGCCGGCGCCACACCCGAGAGCATCGACTACGTGATGTGCACGCACCTGCACGCGGATCACATCGGGTGGAACACGGTCCTCAGGGACGGGCGCTGGGTGCCGACGTTCCCGAACGCGCGCTACCTGTTCGCGCGGATCGAGTACGACCACTGGCAGAAGAACCCGGACCCCAGCCCCATCCGCCGCGCGGCCTTCCTGGACAGCGCGCTGCCGGTCGTCGAGGCGGGGCGAGCGGACATGATCGAGGACGGCCACCAGGTCGACGCCGCGCTCACGGTCGAGCTGGCGCCCGGTCACACCCCCGGCAACGTGTGCATCCGTCTCAGGTCAGGGTCCCAGGAGGCGATCTTCGCGGGCGACACCGTGCACCACCCGATGCAGGCGTACGAGGTCGACTGGTCCACCGTCGCCTGCACCGATCGGGTCGCCGCCGCCGCGTCGCGCCGCAAGCTCCTCGAGCAGTGCGCCGAGCGAGGCTCGCTGCTCCTCCCTGCCCATTTCCCCGCACCATACGGCGCGTACGTGCGCGCGTCCAGAAAGGGTTTCGAGCTCCGATGGCTTTCATGACACGACGCGGAGTCGTGGTGATGGGTCTGGCCCTCGCCGTGACGGCGTGCGCGCGGACGAGCGTGGAGAACGTCAACTCGCGGGCGATCGGGCTGCCCAAGCCCCAGCTCATCGTGGTGCACGACTTCGGCGTCTCTCCCGGTGACGTGTCTCTCGACAGCGCGATCGGCGCACGGCTCATCCACATGATGCGGGAAACGCCAGCCTCCGAGGAGGAGCTCAAGATCGGCCGCGACGTCGCCCGCATCGTGACCGAAAATCTCGTCAAGGAGCTCGGCAAGCTCGGCCTGGCCGCGGTCCCGGCGGCGACCGCGGGCTCGGTGTCCGTGTCGGGGCCAACGCTCTCGATCGAGGGGCAATTCGTCTCGGTGAACGAGGGCAATCGTCTCCGGCGAATGGTCGTGGGCTTCGGAGCGGGAGCGAGCGAAGTCCGGACGCTCGTGCAGGTGTACGAGACGACCCCCGAAGGGCGACGGCTCGTCGAGGATTTCTACACGACGGTGAAGAGCTCGATCAAGCCGGGCATGGGGCCGATGGCCGGCGTGGGGGCGGCTGCCGGGCGCGCGGCGACGAGCGCGATGGTGAGCGGCGGCGTCGGGATCGCCACCGAGCGCTCTCAGGGCGTGGACGGCGACGCCAAGCACACGGCCGAGGAGATCACCAAGACGCTCAAGAAGTTCTTCGTCGAGCAGGGGTGGATCACGCCCTAGTGCACCAATTTTCGCTGATGGAAGTCCATGATCGCGTTGCGCATCCGGATCCCGTGCGCCCGTAGGGTCGCGACCATCGCCTCGATGTCGTCGACGGCGAAGCAGATGTGGTTGAAGCCCAGTCGGTCGAGCCGGTCACGATGCGGATCGGACAGCGGGTCGGGACGACGGTACTTGAGCAGCTGTACTTCCAGCCGGGGGGACGCGTTGGCGAGCACGAGCGTCACATGCTCGGCCTCGATGCCCTCGACCCCCATGTACGCCGCGAACTTCGGGCCGGAGATGACGACGGATTGGTCTTCTTTGAATCCGAGCAAGGCGAAGAACGACTTCGCGGCGTCCACGTCCCTGACTGCGACCGTCACGTGATCGAAGTGCGTGATCATCGGTGGCCGACATTATATTGGATACGCCTGCTCGTGCCAGTGCTCACCCTCGCCGGCGCGATCGCCAGCGCCGAGCCGCAGGCTTCTCTCTCCTTTCAGCGCTCTGGCCAGCGCGTCGCCGAGCTGACGGGGACGCAGATCACGACGAAGGTCGCGCCGCAGACCGTGACCTTCATCGATCCGCACGCGGGCAAGACCAAGTCGTACCGATGCTGGCCGATCAAGTCGCTGATGGATGCGATGTATGGTCCGGGCTGGGAAGCAACGGAGTACTCCGAGGCGATCCTCACCGCCATGGACGGTTACGCCTCGGTCTCCGTCGCCGCGAAGCTCGCGGAACCGGGGGGGTGCGTGGCGTTCGAGGATCTCGAAGGGAACGGAGCATGAGTACCCGTGGCCGTGGCAGCTCGTCTCGATCAACCTCGTGAAGCTCGAGGAGCGCTATCCCGAAGTCGTGCCGAGAGGCGCAGCCCCAGGGTCGAGCGCGGCGCGGGGCTTCGCGATCTTCAAGGGCCGGTGCCTCCGCTGCCACGCGATCAACCAGCAGGGAGGCAAGGTCGGGCCGGATCTGAACGCGCCGCAGAGCGTGACGAGCTACCGGACCAAGGCGTGGATCACGGGGTACGTGCGGCAACCGTCGAAATACCGCTACACCGCGATGCCCGATCACCTGGATCTAAGGAGCTCGGATCTCGACGACATCTACGACTATCTCGTCCTGAAGCGCGGCCAGCCCGAGAAGACGTCGCGCTAGGCGCGAATCGAGCGGATCACGTGCTGGCCATCGGCGTGCAGACCTGGGGCACGGACGTGGCCGCGCTCCGTCACTACTGGACGGTCGCCGATGAGCTCGGGTACGCGCGCATCACCTATGGCGACGGCCTCGGCGCGTGGACGCACGACGGGTGGACGATGCTCGGCGCGCTCGCCGGGTTGACCCGGCGTGCCCGCATCGGGCCGGCGGTAACGTACGCGTTCGACGCGTCGTCGCACCATCCCTCGTGGCTGGCCAAGCGCGCGGTAACGGTCGACCACCTGTCGGGCGGGCGCCTCGACCTGCGCCTGGCCGTGGGCGCGGAGGACGATGCGGCCGCGCGAAGCTGGTCGAGCCTTGGGATCCGCTATCCGCAGGCCGGCGCGAGAATCGAGACGCTGGCGGAGACGGTCGAGATCGTGCGCGGACTCTGGGGCGCCCACGACGGTTTCGATCATCGCGGGCCGCGCTACGCGTTGACCGATGCGCGGCTCGATCCGAAGCCGGTCCAGCGTCCCGGCCCACCGATCTGGATCGCGGCAATGGGGCCACGGGCGCTGGCGGTCACCGCGCGTCACGCCGACGGCTGGGAGGCCTCGTACGTCACACCCAAAGACTTCGCGTCTCGATGGCAGCGCCTGAGTGAGCAGCTCAGCGCCGAGGGACGAAGCGCCGACGCATTCCGGCGATCAGTCGAGCTGGACGCGATCGTCACGGTGCCCGGCGAGGCGCTCGGCCCACGCCTGGCTCGCTTCTGTGCCGACCGCGGAATCGTCTCCGAGCATCCCCTGCTCGATACCGTGCTCGCCGGTGACGATGAGGCGATCTCTCGGCGCATCGCCAGCTACGAGGCGGCCGGCGCGACGGACCTGATGCTCGGGTTCGCCGACTTCCCCGAGACACACATGCTGGAGTTGTTCGCGGCGACGATGCTCGCCCGTTAGCGCGCCCCCTCCCGCTCGAAGCGGGCGAGCGTGCGCCTGAGCTGATCGCCGCGCACGGTATCGCCATAACGAGCCAGCGCATCGCGGATGATCTGCACGGCCCGCTCGCGCTCGCCCTTCTGCCAGTGCACCCACGCCATCTGGTCCCAGGTCTCGGCGAGCTTGTAGGGGCTCACATCCGCACTCCGACCCTCGATCAAGCGCCGGCCGACCTCGATGGCCTCGTCGTAGCGGCCGGCAGCTGCGTAGAGCTCGGTAAGGTTCTTGGCGAGCCCCTGGGTCGTGTCACCGACCATGCAATTCGCGCAGTTGTCGGTGCGCTGGCGGTGCTGGAAGTAGCGCTCGTACCCGAACTGCGCGAGCTGGGGGCGGTGCGGGTAGTCGCGCACGACGTGATGCAAGAGCGCGATGGCAGTGGCCACGACCTGGTCGTCATCGGCGTGGTCGACAATGCCCTGGTAGGCGGCTTTGAAGAACAGGCGCTCGCCGCGACCATCGTCGCCGCGCGGATGGCCTTGCCAGGCGGCGAACAGGTCGCCGAGCGTGTCCACACGATAGGGCGTCTCGACGCGATCCCACCAGTCGGGCCGCGGCGCCGCCGAGACGAACGCCGCGACGATCTCGCGCTGCCGCGCTTGCCGCTCGGCGTCGACCCGCGCTTTCTCGCTCTCGGCGCGGCGCCGTTCGCGGTCCTGATCATAGTGGTAGCTGACGCCCGCGACCGCGCCAATCACGAGGATGGCGATCGTGCCGCCCGCAAGCCAGCCTGCCCGGCGGCGCCGCCGGCGGGAGTCGACGCCGCGAAACGCCCGACGAGCGCCGAAGAGCAGGAGCAGCACGCCGGCTCCGGCCACGATGTACGCCCAGCGCGGCACGCTCGCGTCGTGCACCTGGAAACGGTAGTTCCACGAGTGCGTGCCGCTGTCGTGCGTATAGAGGTCGCCGACCAGGCGGCCCCCCTTCCAGGCCTCGACGCGGAAGACGTAATACTCGCCTCCGGCGCTCGGTGGCAGCGCGATCGTCGCCGCGGTCGCCTCGGTCTTCTCGTTCACGATCACCCGACGCGTGCCTGACTGGCCGCAGGCGGCGGCCGTGAGGTTGTACCGGTACTCGGCCCCGGCAACGATCGGTTCCCAGGCGAACTCGACGCTCACCACGGGCCCCCAGGAAAAGCGCGGCGTCTCGAACTTGGGCTGGGTCGCGCAGCCCGTCAGCATGCCTTCGAGTGGACGCGCGTTGTCACCCGGACGCGTCAGGTGGATGAGCCTCGGCAGGTCCACGATCAGCCGCTCCGGTCCACTCTCGGTGACCTCGAAGCGTGGCTGGGCCTCGTAGTCACCCGGAAACCGGCGGGGGTTGGCGGGATTCTCGTCGATGCTGACGTGCATCCGGTATTGCCCCGGCTCGAGCGGCTCGAGGACGTACGCGCCGGGCTCCTGCCCCTTGTCGACGCGGCAGCTCACCCAGCGGCTCCGCGTGTAGCTGAAGCAGGTGAAGTCAGGTGGCGCTTGCGGATCGAAGGGTTGACCATCGAATCGCAACTCGAGAGGGATGCGCGCCTGGGCCGCGGGCGCAACCGCGAGCACGGTTACGGCCAGGGCCACGGCGACCCGGGACGGTCCCGAGCCAAAGGCCCTCACGGCCTCTTCAGGCGGATGTCCTCGTAGGGCGCGGTGAAATAGAGCAGCGGGTTCAGCCCGACTGCCGGCTCCTCGACGCGCGGCCCGACGCCGTGCAGCGTGGCCGGCTCGAAGATCGGGCCGTGCATGACCCGCTCGTGCATCAAGCGCTGGATCTCGTGGAGCATCGCCTCGCGCTTCTTCCGGTCGCGCTCCTGAGCCTGCTGCCGGAACAGGTCGTCGATGTCCGGATAGCCCCCGTAGGCGTACGGACCGGTACTGACGACGAAGGCCTCGAGGCGGGAAGCAGCGTTGCCCGGCGCCGCCGAGACCGTGACGAGGACGCCTTGCAGCTTCTTCGCGCGCCACGCCTCCATGTAGGTCGCCCGCTCCATGATCCGCACCCGCGAGCGAATGCCGACCGCAGCCAGGTCGTTCGCGACCGCCTCGCCCATCGTCGTGAACGGCGGCAGCGGGGTGAGATCGCCGGCGTCGAAGCCGTTGGGGTAGCCGGCGTCGGTGAGGAGACGCCTGGCGTGGGCGGGATCGTGCGGGAACGGGTCGATCCGCAGCGCGAACTCCATGACGCTCGGGATGATCGATCCGGTCAGGCGCGAGAAGCCGAGTCGCTCCGCGTCGTTGATGGCGTGCTTGTCCACGGCCAGGTTGGCCGCCAGCCGCACACGGCGATCGCGCCACGGGGATTTCGGATTCCACTGCTCCGGGAATTCGAGCCACCACACCGCGGACGGAATGACGCGGACCAGGCGAAGCTTGGGATCGGCCCTGATCGTCGCGCCCTCGACGCCGACCATCAGGTAGCCGATGTCCGCGTCCCCGGCCTTCAGCATGGCCAGGCGCGTCGTGCGGTCGGGGACGCCCTTGAACACGATCCGCTTGACCGACGGCTTCTTGCGCCAGTACTGCTCGTTCGCCTCGAGGACCAGCTCCACGCCGGGGCTCATCCGCACGAATCGATAGGGCCCGAGACCGACCGGCTGGCGCTTGAAGCCGTCCTCACCGACTTTCTCGATGTACTTCCGGGGCACGATCCACGCGGCGCCCGTGGCCGGCGTGGCATAGAACGCGAGGAAGTCCGGCCAGGGCGCGTGGAGCACGAAGCGCACGCGATGCGGATCGACGACCTCCACGGCTTTCACGCGCTCGTGCAGCTGCCTGGCCGACGTCCCACGGTAGCGGTGGAAGCTGAACTTCACGTCCTCGGCCGTGAAGGGGTCGCCGTTGTGGAACTTGAGGCCTTCCCGCAGCTTGAACTCGACCACGAGGCCGTCCGGACTCTCCTGCCAGGACTCGGCCAGGCACGGCGCCATGTTGTTGCCGGGCAACGGCTTGATCAGCGCGTCGTGCATGGCGTAGAGGAAGGCGAACGGCGTGGCGATGCCCGAGGTCTCGGCCGGATCGAGAAACGTCGGTGCGATCGACGCGTCGAATGCGATCGTGAGCTGACCCTCCGGCGAGCCCTGCGCTCCAGCCTCCCCGACCGATATCAACGCCAGCACGAAGACGAAGGCAACGGTCAGTCGGTGGTGCTTGCCCATACGACCCTCCTCGTCCGCATCTTGTCCACATCTCCACAGTGATCCCCAGCCCTCAGATCTGCACCGAGTGGCGCGGTCCCGCGGTCACGATGCCCGAAAAGCGATCATCTGACCATGCTCGACGAGGAGCGGCAAAGAAATTCGCCCATTCGACGGGACAGCGCGCGCCTCGAGCGCGCAGGCACCCCATTTGATGCATGCGAACGCAATCTTGACAGCCGGATCGCGCGGCCTCATTAATCTGGCGTTACACGTGAAGTTCGCTGGGAGGAAACGCCCACTCGCGCAGTTATGCACATGTGTGGACAAGCCGTGAACACCGCCGTGTGCAAGGGAGCTTTCACCTGTGCTGACTAGCCTTTGGACGCGCCTCGTCGACTGCGCCTCACGGAAGCTTCCGCCTCTTGTGCTCGATTCCTGGGTGCGCCCGTGCCGACTTCTCGCGATCGAGGGCGACCACATCAGCATCGGCGCGCCCAATGGCTTCTTTCGAGACCGGCTCCTCCAGCACCATCTCGAGGCGCTCCAGAGCGCCGCGCAGGAGTGTCTGGGCGGCCATCCGCGCGTGTCCATCGTGGTGGATACGACGCCGACTCCACCGCCGATGGAAGCGGCCCCGCCGGCCGGCCCCGGCCAGGCGGGCGGCGGTGGCGGGCGGAGCGAGGGCCTGAACGCTCGCTACACGTTCGACTCGTTCGTGGTCGGCTCCTCGAACCAGTTCGCCCGGGCCGCCTGCCAGGCGACCGCCGAGCGGCCCGCGCGCGCCTACAACCCACTCTTCATCTATGGCGGCGTCGGTCTCGGCAAGACGCACCTGCTACACGCCGTCGGGCACCAGACCCTCCGGCTCTTCCCGGGCGTGACCGTCGTGTACCTGTCCTCGGAGCGCTTCACCAACGAGCTCATCAACGCCATCCGCTACGACCGCACTCCCGAGTTCCGCGCCCGCTATCGCACCGTCGACCTCCTGCTCATCGATGACATCCAGTTCATCTCGGGCAAAGAGCGGACACAGGAGGAATTCTTCCACACGTTCAACGATCTGTACGAGTCGCGCAAGCAGATCATCGTGTCGAGCGACTGCTCGCCGAAGAACATTCCCGAGATCGAGGAGCGACTGCGCTCGCGCTTCGAGTGGGGGCTGATCGCCGACATCCAGCCGTCGGACTTCGCGATGCGCGTTGCCATCCTCAAGAAGAACGCCGCGCTCGAGCGCGTGCGTCTGACGGACGACGTCGCCGATCTCATCGCGAGCCGCATCAAGGCGAACATCCGCGAGCTGGAAGGCTCGCTGACGCGGATGATCGCGTTTTGCGCTCTGACCGGCCGTGAGATGAGCGTCGACCTGGCGCAAGAGGTCCTCGCCGACCTCTGGGGCGAGGAGGAGAAGATCATCACCATCGAGCAGGTGCAGCGAACCGTCTGTGACTTCTACGGCCTGACGCTGTCCGATCTGAAGGCGAAGAATCGGACATCGGCCGTTGCCTTCCCACGACAGGTCGCGATGTACCTCGCTCGTCACCTCACGCGCGCCTCGCTCGCCGACGTCGGCCGCGCGTTCGGCGGCAGAGATCACACGACCGTCCTCCACGGCGTCGATAAGATCCACGCGCTGATGCAGGGAGATGCCAAGTTCCGCAAGACCGTCGATGGGCTGATCCAGGGCATCTCCGTCTGATCGGCGAACGCGGTCCTCCTCGATCCCCCCTGGGCACACGGGCGGAATAATGTTTCGGAACGAAGCGGGACTAGGGGAGTGGGATGCCCAGACCCGAAGATGAGGCGTTCGTCACGGCGAGAACTCACCGCGCTCGCGCCATCGGTGTGGCGGTCGCGCGTATCGCTTGCGATTGGTACTGGATCGTCAGCAACCGGCCGATCTGACTGTGAACGCTTCTTCCACGACGCTGGTGCGGCGAGTGCTTATCCGCCCTCCAACGCTTCCGCAATCCGCTCAGAGGACACGGGCTTGGTCAGATGGGTGTCGAATCCCGCTTCCTCGGTTCGACGGCGATCCTCCGGCCGCCCGTACCCCGTCACGGCGATCAGCCGTACCTGCCGACCGAACAGCGCTCGCACCTGCTTCGCGACCTCGTAGCCATTGAGTCCGGGTAGACCGATATCGACCAGCACAACGTCTGGACGGCTCGACCGTGCCATCGCGACGCCCTGGGGCCCGTCCTCGGCCACCTCGACCCGATGCCCGTCCACCTCCAGAGTGGTTCGAAGCATCTCGCGCGCATCCGGATTGTCCTCGATCACAAGGACGTGGCGCGATCGACTCCGCCGCTCGGTGACTGGCGCCCCCGGCATTTGAGACGGGGTTCCGAGCGGTAGTCGAACCACGACTTCGGTGCCTCGGCCCAGGCCCTCACTGTGGACCGTGACCGTCCCGCCGTGGAGCTCGGTGAGCTTCTGCACCAGCGTGAGGCCAATGCCCAAGCCTCCCTGGGAGTGTGCCAGCGATGGATCGGCTTGCGCGAAGAGGTCGAAGACGCGGGGAAGCATCTCCGGTGAGATGCCAAGGCCGGTGTCTCGTACCCGAAGGACGACGTGATTCTCCTCTCGGGAGGCGATCACCGCGATGTGCCCCTTCGGCGGCGTGTATTTCGCCGCGTTGTCGAGGAGGTTGGTGAGGATCTGCTCCAGACGCGTGGCGTCGGCCTCGAGCCAGATAGGCTCCTCGGGCAGGGAAATCGTCAAGGAGTGTCCCTGCGCTTCGATCAGCGCTCGGCTCGTTTGCACAGCGTGAGCCACCGACGTGGCCATGTGTACCGACGACTTCCGCAACCCGATCCGGCCGCGCGTGATCCGAGACACATCCAGCAGGTCGTCCAGGAGCCGGGCCACATGCTTGACCTGCCGATCGACGATTTTGGTCGCGTTCTGAATAGCCGTCTGGCTCGCCCGCCCCAGGCGGATGATCTGGGCCGCAATCTGAATTGCCCCGAGCGGGTTGCGCAGCTCGTGGGACAGCATGGCCAGAAAGTCGTCCTTGGCCTGGTCGGCGGCCGCCAGGCGGGTCGCCGTCCGCTCCTGCTGCCGGGCGCGAACGTTCTCGCTGAGGAGGGCGTTGCAGAGCACCTGGAGCAGTTCGCCGTACACGTTCAACCGCGCCCGAGTGAGCGGCAATTCCGCACGGATCTGCTGCCACAGCGTGTTGAAGGGAACGCTGCATTCTATCGCGAGGCGACGCACCGCGTGCTCATCGGGGAAGGCCGTCAAGACATACGCGGCGACAGCCGCCCCGACCACCTTGCCGTTGAGCGCGAGCGAGCTCCCGATGACCGCGAAGCGGTGCCGCTGCTCGACGACGATCGGGGACGCCCCGGCCGTCTGGGTCAGGCAGCGTCGAACGCATGCCTCGAACATGCTCAGCGTGTGATGACCCGGCGCCAGAAGCTCGAACAGGGGAGTTCGATGCACCGGCCCAAGGATCAGGTGCTCGTCGCGGCCGTAGAGCTCGACGGCAAGGTGGGTCGCGGCCCCGTACTTCTCGAGGGCCCGCGTCCATGCCGCGTCGGGCTCGAAGACCGTTTCGTCGTGCGCCATGATCGAAGAACCGCGCTAGGAGGCTTCGGGGACCTCCTTCGGGGCACGCCGTTCGGGCGCGCGAGAGATGAGCCCGAGGTAGCCGGCGAAGGGCACCGAGGGGACCGCGACAGCGAGCCGCCGCGGGAG
>QHTB01000172.1 GCA_003220615.1 Candidatus Rokuibacteriota bacterium | reverse complement strand
CGCAGCGCGGAGGCGATCGGCGTGGGCCAGACGGGCGTGATGATCGTCGTCTTCGCCCTCACGCTCGCCGGCTTCCTCGTCCACGAGCGACGGGCCGTCAATCCCGTGGTGAACCTCGCGCTGTTCAGGATCCGGATGTTCGCCTTCAGCGTGCTGAGCCTGCTGGTCTTCGCCATCACCAGCAGCGTGCTCACGTTCCTGCTGCCCTTCTACCTCCAGGACGTGCTGCACCACTCGCCGTCGTTCATCGGGCTCCTGTTCCTCTCCGCGCCGGTGTTGACGATCAGCCTGGCCGCGCTCGCCGGACTGCTCACCGACCGGATCGGGCCGATGATCCCCGCGTCGATCGGGCTGTCGGTGATCATGGTGGGCTTCGCGATCGGCGTCGTGCTGAAGGTCGATTCGCACTGGAGCCTGCCCGCGCTGCTGCTGGCCTGTACCGGAATCGGCCAGGGCTTCTTCAACACGCCCAACCAGACGGCGATCATCGGCTCGGTGCCCCGCGAGTATCGAGGATTCGCCACCGGCCTGGTCCAGATGATCTTCGGCGTCGGATCGCTGCTCGGGATCTCGCTGGGGGGCGCGCTGCTCACCGTGATGTTTCGCCACTACTCCGGCATCCCGGACGCGACGCCGAGCGCCGACGCCCCCGGGCCGTTCGTGGCCGCCATGAGCACGACCTACGCCGTCTGCCTCGCCGTCATGACGGTGGCCCTGATCGCCTCGCTCATGCGCGGGGGACGGCGCATCGAGGCGGCGGCGATGCGCTAGGTGGCGCTCAGGCCAGGTGAAGGTCGACCGGAACGAGGCGGCGGTTGAGCGGATCGATCCCGAGCCCGAGTTCTTCAAGCGTCGTCGCACCGAGCAGGGCCTGCGCGGTGGCCGGGCCCATGAGGATCGGCGTCGTGGTGCGGCGGCCCTCGCATTCCACGTCCATCTGTGTCACCGACCATTCCTCGATCCGGCCGTCGGCGAGCACGACCCGCTGACTGCGGAGCGGCTCACATCCCAGAGACTCGAGCACCGGCTGAGGCACGATGGTGTAGGCGGCACCTGTATCGACCAGCGCTTCCATGGTTCGCGCTGCTCGGCCGTTACGGGGGTGAAGTATCAAATCGACCCGGAACTGTCCCATCGATTCGTCCCGGCGACCATTGTTCCACGGCGCTTCTGAGACTCACAAGCGTCGAAAAAGGGAGACGGGCGCATCGGCCGCTTGGCGCTGATGCCGGCGGCTGAAGACGAGCGGCGTGAGGCTGGCCGTATACTCGCAGGAGCGGAGGGTGATGCGATGACGTCGGCCCAGCTCGAGCAGTTCGACCGGGACGGGTATCTGTTCTTTCCCCGCCAGTTCTCGCCCGCGGAGATCAAGGTCCTGACCGACGAGGTGCCACGGATCTATGCCCAGCACCGCCCCGAGAACGTCCGCGAGAAGGGCAGCGACGCCGTGCGGACGAACTTCGCCGCGCACATGTACAGCGCGCCGTTCGCGCGGCTCGCGCGCCATCCGCGGATGATCGAGCCGGTCGTCCAGGTCTTCGGCGAGCCGGTCTACATGCACCAGTTCAAGATCAACGGCAAGATGGCCTTCGACGGCGACGTGTGGCAGTGGCACCAGGACTTCGGCACGTGGTTCAACGACGACCAGATGCCCGAGGCGCGGGCGATGAACGTGGCGATCTTCCTGGACGAGGTGAACGAGTTCAACGGCCCGCTGATGTTCATCCCCGGCAGTCACAAGCTCGGCGTGCTCGACGCCGGGCACGACACCACGACGACCAGCTACCCGCTGTGGACGATCGACCACGAGACGATCACCAGGCTCGTCGCCCGCGGCGGGCTGGTGGCGCCCAAGGGGCCGGTCGGCTCGATGATCATGTTCCACTCGTGCCTGGTCCACGCCTCCACGTCGAACCTGTCGCCGTGGAACCGCGTCAGCGTGTACCTGAGTCTCTGCGCGGTCTCGAACCACATCCGGCGCTTCAAGCGGCCCGAGTACATCGCCCACCGCGATTTCTCGCCGATCGAGTGTCTTCCCGACGATTGCCTGCTCCATCCCTACGAGGTCGCGCTGCCGTGGAAAGACGGGACGCCGGAGGCCGCGCTCAGGTAGCGGCGCGCGCGGCCGCGAGCGCCGTCGCGCGCTCGTGAAGCTGCGGCGTGCCGAGTCGCTCTGACCACGCCGCGAAGTCGGCGCGAGGCCCGGCCCAGCGCAGCCCGTCGACGGCCACACCGACCGGCGCGTCGGTACGCAGCATGGCGAGTTGCCGAAACCGCAGGGCGAGCTCACGTTGCCCGGCGAGCGTCGTGGCCAGGCGTGTCGCTCCGCGCACGGGCACGTCCCACTCGAGGGCGAGCTTCGGAATCTGCTCGAGGTGCTGGTAGCGGGCCAGCACCGCGGCGGCGGTCCGGGCGCCCCAGCCCGGCAGGCCGGGGTACCCGTCGGCGTTATCGCCGACGAGCGCCAGCCAGTCGGGAATCGACGCGGGCCCGACGCCGAACTTCTGCTGGACTCCCAGCTCGTTCCTCAGCTCGCGCGCGCGGCGATCGAGCTGGACGACACGGTCACCGCGCACGCACTGCGCCAGGTCCTTGTCCGGCGTGCAGATGACGACCTGCTCGACGCGCGGGTCGGCGGCGGCCAGAGCGGCCGCGGAGGCGAGCGCGTCGTCGGCCTCGAACTCGACCATGGGCCAGACCACCATGCCGAGCGCGCCCAACGCGTCCTCCAGCGGCTCGAACTGGGCGTAGAGCACGGGATCGATGCCTTCGCCCGTCTTGTAGCCGGGCCACAGCGCGTTGCGAAACGATTCGATGACGTGATCGGTGGCCACGCCCAGATGGGTGGCGCCGCCCTCGAGCATGCCGAGGATCGACCCGACGACACCGCGCACCGCGCGGAGAGCCTCGGGAGCGTTCCGGTCGAAGGCCGCCGCCGGCGAGAGGAAGTAGCGGAACAGCTCGTAGGTGCCGTCGATCAGATGAACGACCACGGTGGCAACGATAACCTAATAGAATGGCCGTGTGCGCGAGGAGCATCGCGAGTCGTTTCCGATCGTCAGGCACCCGGCCCCGGGGACGCGCACGCCGATTCTGGTGTCCGTGCCCCACTACGGCACGCGGCCCCTGCCGCACATCACCCGCGACGACTATCGCGAGCCCTGGTTCGAGACCTTCGCCTACGGGTTCGCCGATACCTTCGTGGGCGACCTGTACGCCGACCTCCACGAGCACGGGGCCACGGTCCTGACCACGCCGTTCTCGCGCATATTCGTCGACGTCAATCGCCGCCGCGACGACTTCGAGCACCACGACGGCGAGGTGCGCTCCCGACGCGGCGTCGTGCGCACGCACACCACGCGCGAGGCGCCGATCTTCGCCCGCCCGCTGGTCCTCGCCGATCTCGAGGAGCGGCTGCAGACGCTCTACGATCCCTACTACGCGGCCCTGGAGCGCCTGCTCGCCGAGCTGCGCCAGGCCTACGGCTACGCGCTGCTCCTCGATGGCCACACCGGGAGCCCGCGCCGGATGAAGGACCACCAGGTGATCATCGGCACGCGCCGCGATGCGACGTGCGCCCCGGAGCTCGCGGCGACCGTCGCCCGCGTCTTCACGGGCCACGGCTTCGAGGTCCACAAGGACGTCAGCGGCTACACCGGCGGCAACATCGTGGCCACGTGCGGTCAGCCCCGGACCTGCCGCGTCCACGCGATCCAGCTCGAGATCAACGCGTCGCTGTTGATGACGACCACGGTCGACGAGTTCATCGCCCAGGTGCGACGGGGGGAAATTCCCGAGAAGGCGGACGCCAACATCGCCCGGATTCGCGCGTGTCTTCGCGAGGCGCTGGCGGCCTTGCCGCCCGTCCTCGCGACCGTGCACGAGGATGGCACATGAAGATCCGCATCGGAGTGGGAGCCGGCGGCGCGTCCTCATCGCCGGAGGCGCTGGCCGAGCTCGTTGCCGGCCTCGATCAGCTCGGGTTCGATTCGCTCTGGCTCTCGGAGGTCCTGACGGGCCCTGTGCCGGATCCCGTGGTGGGGCTCTCGTGGGCCGCCGCGAGCAATCCGCGGCTCAAGCTCGGGACCACCATGCTGTTACCCGGACGCAACGTCGTGCGGCTGGCGAAGCAGCTCGCGAGCCTCGACGTGCTCAGCCGAGGGCGACTGCTGGTGACGCTGGTGCCCGGACTCACGTACGAGCCGGAGCGCGACGCGATCGGCGTCCCACCCAAGCAGCGCGGCGCGTTCATCGACGAGGCGCTGCCACTGCTGCGCCGTCTGTGGGCGGGCGAGACGGTGAGCCACGACGGCGCCGTCGGCAGCTTCCGCGACGTCAAGCTCTCGCCGGTGCCGGTGCAGCAACCGCTCGAGGTGTGGCTCGGCGGAACGGTACCCGCCGCGCTCGAGCGCTGTGGCCGGCTCTCCGACGGCTGGCTGCCGTCGCTGTGCACGCCCGAGGAAGCGGCCCACGGCCGCGTCGTCATCGAGGATGCGGCAGCCAAGGCCGGGCGCACGATCAGCCCCGAGCACTTCGGTGTGAGCATCGGCTACGCGACCAGGCCCATCGACCCGGCCACCGCACGCACGATGGCCGCGCGGCGGCCTCGCTCGCTCGAGCTCACGCCGGTCGGCTTGCCCGCGCTGCGGGCGGCCATCGAGCGCTTCATCGCCGTCGGCTTCTCCAAGTTCGTCGTGCGCCCGGTGGCCGCGCCCGCGTCCTGGCGCGCCGAGCTCGAGGCGCTGGCCTCCGCGGTGGGCGATCTGCAGACCTGACGGAGCGAGCGGTGGGAGCCGCGCCGGGTCGTCGCGCGGTGGTGAGCGCGCCGACTACGACGCCGTGACCTGGGCCGTGGTGGGAGCGTCGCCCGCGATCGTGGTGCGCCGCATGTCGCGCGGCTGGCGCTGATCGTAGCGACGGCCGCGGTGCATCACCTGGCGGTTGTCCCAGATGACGAGGTCCCACGGCCGCCACGCGTGGGCGTAGACGAACCTCGGCTGAGTGGCGTGCTCGTTGAGGTCGCGGAGCAGGATGCGCGCCTCCGGCATCGGCATGCCGACGATGCCGCCGGCATGAGACGAGAGGTACAGTGACTTGCGGCCGGTCACGGGATGCGTGCGGACCAGCCGCTGGCGCACGGGCCGAAACATCGCCCGCTCCTCGTCCGTGAAGTCCACCATGCCCAGCGAGCCGCGGGAATACATCAGCGAGTGCTCGCAGATCAGGTCCTCGATCTGCGCCTTCGTGTCCGCGTCGAGCGCGTCGTAGGCCGCTCGCATGTCGGCGAACTCGGTATTGCCGCCCACCGGATTCACCACGCGCGCCGAGAGCAGCGAGTACTTGGCGGGGATCGGCCGGAACGAGCTGTCCGAGTGCCACAGCAGGTTGCCGAGGTTGAACAGGTGCTGGCGGGAGTCGCGGTCGAGTGGCCGGCCGTCGCGGGCGAGATTGGAGACGTCGTTCATGCCGACGGCCAGGCGGCGGTCCTCCGGCTTCGTGATGTTGCCGCCGCGAGCGTTCTCCAGGGCGCCGAAGTTGAGGCTGAACGCCATCTGCTGCTCGTCGGTGATCTTCTGGTCGCGGAACACGCACACGGCGTAGCGATCCATCCCGGCCTCGATCGCCGCCACCTCGTCGCGCGTCAACGGCGAGGTGATGTCGATGCCGGACACCTCGCCGGTGAACACGGGATGGATCTGGCGGATGGCGACGGTCATCAGAGCACGGAGCGCACGAGGCCGCCGTCGACGAGGATCGTGGTGCCGGTGATGTAGCTCGACTTGCTCGAGGCCAGGAACGCGACCAGGTTCGCCAGCTCGACTGGCTCGCCGAGCCGTCCCACCGCGGTCTCGGCCGCCCGCTGGGCCAACGCCTTCTCGACGGAGATGCCGAGCTCCTTGGCCCTCGCGGTGACGTTCGAGAGCATGCGCTCGCTCAGGATCGAGCCCGGGCACACGTTGTTGACCAGGATGCCGTCGCGCCCGACCTCGTCGGCCAGGCTCTTGGCGAACGCGACCACGCCCATGCGGGTGGCGCCGGAGAGCGCCAGGTTAGGGATCGGCTGGTACACCGTGCTGGCGAGGATATTGATGATGCGCCCGCCGCCCTGCCGTCTGAGGTGAGGTAACGCCTCTCGCGACATCCTCGCGAAGAACAGCAGCGAGCGTTGCACGGCGATGGCCCACTGCTCTTCCGTGGCGTCGTGGGCGCGGGCCAGGGGTGGGCCGCCGGAGTTGTTGACCATGATGTCGATGCGCCCGAAGCGGCCGACCGTCGCGGCGATCAGGTCGCGGACCGTGTCGTGGCGATCGAGGTCGCCCGGAAACGCCAGGACGTCCGCGCCCGTCGCGTCGCGAATTTCCTTCGCTGCCTTCTCGAGATCGCTCGCCGACCGGCTACAGAGCGTGACCTTCACGCCCTCTTGAGCCAGCACTTCCGCACACGCCCGTCCCAGGCCCTTGCTGGCGCCCCCGATCACGGCCACCTTGTCTCGGAGCTGGAGGTCCACGGCCCCACACTTTCTGCTACCCTCGACGAACATTCAAGAGGAGAACTTCATGCGCCCGTTCGAAGGGATCAAGATCCTCGACTGCACCCACGTCCTGGCCGGGCCGTTCGCGGCGTACCAGCTCGCCGTCCTCGGCGCCGACGTGATCAAGGTGGACGACCCGAACGAGCCTGACCAGAGCCGGGAGTCGGGCGCCGACCACACGCTGAACCAGGCCATGATGGGCACGGGATTCCTCACGCAGGGATCGAACAAGCGCGCGATCGCGCTCGACCTCAAGACCGACGGCGGCCGCGACGCGCTCAAGCGCCTGGTCGCCGACTGGGCCGACGTGCTCGTCGAGAACTATCGGCCCGGCGCGTTCAAGGCGCTGGGCCTGGGCTACGAGGACCTCGCCCGGCTCAATCCCACGCTCGTGTATGCGTCGATGACCGCCTTCGGCCAGGGTGGGCCGCGCGGTACGCAGACGGCGTACGACCACGCGATCCAGGCGACCTCCGGGATCACGGCCTCGACGGGCACCGAGACGACCGGGCCGATCAAGGCCGGCGCGCCCATGGTCGATTACGCGACGGGGACGATGGGCGCCTTCGCCATCTCGGCCGCGCTCTTCCAGCGCATGCGCACCGGCCAGGGCCAGTACATCGACCTCGCGATGCTCGACGTCGCCATGATCTTGCAGGGCTCGCACATCACCGACTTCCTGCACTCGGGTCATCATCCGAAGCGGGCGGGCAACACGATGCGCTTCGCCTCGACGTCCGCGTTTCCGGCGAAGGAGGGCCTCATCCAGCTCGCGGCCAGCAACGGGCGGCAGCACCGCCGCTTCTACGAGGCGATCGGCGATCCCGACGAGGCCAAGCGCTCGAGCCTCGAGGAGCGCTACGCGCGCCACGCCGAGAAGCTGGCCGCCGTCGCCGAGAAGATGAAGGAGAAGACGGCCGACGAGTGGGAGGCATACTTCCAGTCACGCCACGTGCCGGCCGCGCGCGTGCGTGAGCTGCGCGAGGCCCTGGCCGACCCCCATCTGAAATCGCGCGGCGTCCTGCACCGGCACGAGAAAGTCCCCGGCGTCGACAAGCCTGTCACGGTGCCGCTGGCCGCGTTCAAGTTCGCCCACGACGGGCCGTCGATCGAGCGGCCGCCGGCGCGCGTCGGTGAGCACACCGACCAGGTGCTCGCGTCGGTCGGCTACACGGCCGAGCAGATCGCGGCGTTGCGGCGCTCGGGCGCCATCGCGTGATGGAGGAGAGAGCCATGCAGGACTGCCGATTCGTCGATCTCAACGCCACGATGGACGAGGGTCGACAGGTGGCCGTGCTGTGGCAGGAGGAGGAGTCACTCGCCTTCGTCGCCAACGGCCGGGCCTACCGGAGCGAGTTCCACGTCAATCCGTCGGCCGAGACCATGCTGCAGCTCCGCGGGGAGATGCGACTGCACTACCTCACGCCGGACGGCGAGGAGAAGGTGCGCGTGCTGAGGGAAGGGGAGTACATGTACTGCCCGCCCGGCGTGCCGCACTCGCCTCGCTTTCCACCGGGCGCGTTCGCGCTGATCACCGAGCGCAAGCGGCGGCCGGGGGAGCGCGACCGGTTCCTCTGGTTTTGCGAGCGCTGTCACGCCAAGGTTCACGAGGTGGTGTTCGAGGTGCGCGACTACGCGGAGAATCCCGTCAGCGCGGCCTATCGCGAGTACTACGGCTCCGTCGAGCACCGGACCTGCAAGGCGTGCGGACACGTGATGCCCGCGCCCGAGGATCGGTCGTTCGAGAGCGCCAATCCCACGCAGCGGGCACGCTGAGCATGCAAGCACCCACGAGACTGACTCGCCGCGAAATGCTCGGGGCCCTGGCGGCCGCCGGGGTGACGCTCGGGGCTTCGTCCACTCTCGCTGGCTGCGCGACGGCAGGCAGATCGGAGACGCGGCTGCCGGCGACGATCGCCGACGCCGGCAAGCGGCTGCGTAACGGCTCCCTGACGTCCGAGGCGTTGACCCGCACGTACCTCGGATGCATCCGCGAGCTTCAGCCCAAGCTGAATGCGTTCATCACCGTGCCCGAAGAGCAGGCGCTGGCGACCGCCAGAGCGCTCGACGCTGAGCTCAGAGCCGGCAAGGATCGCGGGCCGCTTCACGGCATCCCGATCGTCTACAAGGACAACTGCGACACCGCCGGCATCCTCACCACGATGGGCTCCCAGTTCTTCAGCACGCGCGTGCCGGCGCAGGACGCGACGGTCGTGCGTCTGCTGAAGGAAGCGGGCACGGTGACGCTCGCCAAGGCCAACATGAACGAGCTGGCCGCCGGCGTCGCCGGCGCCAACAAGCACTACGGGAACGCTCACAATCCCTGGGACGTCGCGCGGTGGCCCGGCGGGTCCTCGAGCGGAAGCGGCGCGGCCGTCGCCGCGGGAGTGTGCCTCGGGGGAATTGGAACCGATACCGGCATCTCGGTGCGTGGCCCGGCCGGCTGGTGTGGCATCGTGGGAGTCCGGCCGACCTACGGGCGCGTCAGTGTCGCCGGCGTCTATCCACGCGCGTACAGCTTCGACACGATCGGCCCGCTGGCACGAACCGTCGCCGACGCCGCGACCCTCTTGAATGCCATGGTCGGCTACGATCCGACCGACAAGTATTCGATCCGGTCGCCCAGGGAAGACTTCACGGCCGGGCTCGATCGTGGCGTGCGGGGCGTCCGCCTCGGGATCGTCGAGAACTTCACCTACCGCAACGTCGACGCCGAAGTGGCCGACGCCGTGCGTGGCGCGGCCGACACGCTGGCGAGCCTCGGCGCCGACGTGAAGCCCGTGCGCATCCCGCTCTTCGAAAACAAGATCAACTTCTCGTATCCGCTCACGATCCTTCTCTACGAGTTCAACCAGATCCTGAGCGACGAGTACCGCAAGGCGGACAAGAGCCTCTTCGGCCCGGTCGTCCAGGCCAACATGACTCGCGGCAGTCAAATTCCGAAAGCCACGTACGACAGGGCCATCGCCGAGCGGCCGGCGGAGATCGCGCAGATCCGAGAGGTCTTCGGGCAGGTCGATGCATTCCTGACGCCGACGCATCCGATGGTGGCGCCGCTCCACACGGTCGACGCCGAAGGCTCGGAGCGGGTGCGACAGTTCACCGTGCCCGTGAGCTTCACGGGATTCCCCGCGGTGTCCGTGCCGTGCGGGTTCGGCCCGAGCGGGCTGCCGATCGGCCTCCACATCGTCGGCAACGACATGCAAGAAGCGCTGCTGCTGAGGATTGCCGCGACGCTCGAAGCCGCGACGAAGTTCTACGAGCGGAAGCCGCCGCTCTACTGCGCGTGATCGCGCGTTACGCCGAGACCGACTGCGTGACGACGGCGCGGGCTGACTCGACGCGCGCGAAGTAGAGATAGAAGGCGACGAACGTCAGCGCGTAGACGGCGCCGGCCAGCCAGTAGGGCATCGCCCAGTTGCCGGCGGCCATGAAAGGCCCGGCGATCCACGCGCCCACGCCCATCGGGAACTCGCTGAACGCGTGCATGACGCCGTTCGTCGTGCCCCGCTCACGGTCCTTGACGATCTCCATGGAGAAGAGGCTGTAGACGGGGTCGGTCAGCCCCTTGCTCGGGAACGCGCCGCCGATGAGGATGATGGCCGCGACGTAGACGATCCCCGCCGTCACCACGCCAGGCGCCAACCCGATGAGGACGAGAAAGGGCACGCCGAGGAGCTTCAGGAAGGCCACCGTGCGCACGCGGCCGAGCCGCCGGACGACGACCGGCGCGAGCAGCGTGGCGAACGCGGTCACGATCGAGCCGGCGCCGAAGATGAGGCCGATCGCGGCGGTCGAGGCGCCGAGCTCGCGGGCGAAGTAGACGTTGAAGAAGGGCGCCGTCATCCCGAGGGCCAGTCCGGCGCCGCCCTCGGTCAGCGCGAGCATACCGATCGTGCCGTAGCTTTCGAGGGTCTTCCACCAGCGCCTGATGTCGATCGCCTGCCAGCGCTCGTCGATCATGTAGATCGGGATGGCGGAGAGCAGCATGATCGGCAGGACGACGACGAGGCTCGCGCGCAGCGCTCCCGCCTGCTCGGGGCCGAGGCCGAGAAGCGGCCCGAGGACCAGCGGCAGGAGGCCGGCGAGCAGATTGCCGAGGCTCGCCGCGCCGACGGTCAGGAACCCGCCGATGCTGAAGAGGTGAACGCGCTCGTCGGGCCGGCTCTGCTCGACCATGAACGGTGGGCCGACGATGGCGTGGCCGCCCTCGAACAGTCCCTGAACGGCCGCGAGCACGAGCAACGCCGTCGGGTCACCGACGACGATGAGCGCGGCCGTTCCCAGGATGTTGCCGGAGTAGGAGACCAGGAACATGCGGCGGCGGCCGAAGAGATCCGACAGGATGCCGGCCGGAATGACGGCGAGGCCGTGGGCGATCCAGTTGATCGACGCGAGTTGAGCGACGAAGAGCGTGTCGTGGCCCTTCGCCAGCAGGTACAGGTAGAAGAGCAGTCTCCAGATGCTGACTGACAGCCCGCTGAACGGCGTCCGGATCAGGAGCAGGCGCGCGTTCCGGCTGAAGCCCTGGATCCGGCGCAGGTACTCACCGCCGTGGCGAGCTTGTCGGACGACGACGAGGGCCACGACGACCGCAAGGCCGATGCCGACGAGCCACACGACGAGCGGCACCGGCGGACCTGCGTCCGGGCCGTGGGCGTGATCACCGTTGGCCCACGCGATGGCCGCGTGCGCCAGCGTGGCCACGATGCCGGCGCCCGGAGCGAGCGGCCACGGACGGCGCCGCGAGATCACGCTCGCGAGGCTACGCGCGCCCTGAGACTTGTGCAACTCGCGGAGATCTGTCAGGCGTCACTGCGTATGCCGGCGGCGCTCGCGGCGCGCGTCAGGAGTGCAGCAGCGACCCTCCTGAGGCGCGGCGTCCGGATGAACGGAGACGCGAAAAGCCGGAAGGAGTGGCTGGCCTGGTCGACCAGGACACCATCGGTACCCCCGAGTATGGGCGGTTCCGTGAGCGGGAGCCGCGCCGGGGGATGCAGGGGGCTCGAGGACGTTTCGAGGGCCCGTACGAGCGCGCGGTAAGCCATGAGGCCCATGGTGACGACGACAAACGGCTTGATGACGTTCAGCTCGGAAGCCAGGTGTTGGGGCGCGCAGCGGTCCACGGTGCGCGCCGGGGGATTCTGAGATCCATGGTGGTTTCGAACGATGGCGCATTTCACGGCATGCAGGAGGAACACGCCGGCGTCGCCGAGCGCGGTCCAGGGAGCGCCGAGCGCATCCTCGATGAAGCGGCGAACCGTATCGCTCTCGTCGTTGGTCGCGCTAGCCGCCCGCGAGCGTTGCCGCGCGGCCACAAAAGGCGGTGCGAGCGTCACGATCAACAGAGAGACTGGCCGCGCCGGTGATTCGGTCTGCTGGCGAACGTCGAGGGCGACCCGAGGATCGGCCTCGCACGTGCCGCATCGCCAAATGCGTTGCTGGGCGGCGTCCCAGCTCGGCGCGGTAGCCGCCACCCAGAGCATGGCAAGAGAGCGGTCGCGGGCGACCATGTTTCCGTCCATGCGCGGCACCATTTGGCGAACCGTCTCCGTCTCGGCCGCGCGCCAGCTCCGTCGCCATCCCACGACCACCGCGTCCCGGTCATTCTCAGTGAGGCGATCAGGCCCCGATGCGAGAGCGTCAAAGCGGTTGAGCAGGAGCGTCTCAGCCGGGGTCTCCAGGTGCGGAAGCCGCACGCACAGCGACCGTAGAGCGCCGACCTTCTTCAAGATCCTTTCGGCGTCAGTCACGAGTGAGGCCGGCGTCCCGAAGCGCGTCGAGATCGCCCAGATCGCGATTGGAGTTGCGCAGTCGCTTGAGGACGACAAGGGCATCGACGCTGACGACGGAGAGGCGCTGGTCTTCGATGACCTTTTCCGTGCGCCCCTGGACAGCGTCCCTCAGCCCAGGATCGACGATGACCATGAGATCGAGCGGCAGCAGATCCGCCCCGTCGATCTTGACGAGACGCTGGATCTCGATTCGACCGTTGGCGCGTCGAATCCGCCGGCCGCTCTTGCGAAAGCCGAGCGGCGCAGCAACGTGAACCACGCGATCGACATCAGCCGCGGCTACTAACACGTCGATGTCTTCGGTCGCGCGCGGCGTCGTGTAAAGGGAGACAGCAAGCCCGCCGGCCAGCCCGTACGGTATGTCGGCCGCGTTCAGGGCGGCCGCGAGAGTGCGAAGCTCGGTGTAGAGATCCAGCACCGCGCTCGACTTTAACATTGCGATACGATACGCGCCGTGAGAACCGGCAGCGAGTATCGAGACGCCGTGCGCGACGGCCGGCGGATTTGGGTCATGGGCGAGGGCCTCATCGAGGACGTGACGGTCCATCCTGCCACGTCTCCGATGGTGGACGAGTACGTCGCGTGGTACGACCGTCATCGCGATCCCGAGTGGCGCGAGATTCTGCTCACGCCGCCCGACGCTGGTGGCGTGAGGGCGCCGTGGGCCTTCGCGTTGCCGAAGACCTCGGCCGACCTCCGGGCGATGGGCCGGAGCTACTCGGCGACGATCTTCCTCACCGCCGGCAACATGACCCACACGCCCGGTTATGGAAACCTCATCGCGCTGGGCATCCTCGACGTCGTCCAGCAGCGGAAGGTCTCGTCGGAGCAGATCGCCAGCGCCGCCCGTTACCGCGAGCTGATCGCCGCCACCGGCCGCTTCCTCACGTTCTCGGCCGGCGCGGCCACCATCGGCTACCGGCTCCGCGAGGATCCCGGCGAGCGGGCCGCCCTTCGCGTCGTCCGGGAGACGAGCGCCGGCCTCGTGCTGAGCGGCAAGGTCGGGATGCACACGAGCCCGGTCTATGCCGAGGACGTCTACATCGGCGCCCACTCCGGAGTGGATCGCGACGGCCACCGCGCGACCTTCGTCGTGCCGGTGAACGCGCCCGGCGTCACCGTGCTCTGCCGCAAGGTGTCGGCGCGCCACGCGAATCCGTTTCTCGCGCCGCTCAGCAGCCGCTTCGACGAGCTGGACGGGCAGATGTGGCTCGACGAGGTCCTCGTCCCGTGGGACCGCGTGTTCCTCACCGAGCCGTCGCCCGATCCGATCGCGTCGTGGTGCTTCTGGCATCAGCTCTATGCGTGGCTGGCCAAGGCGGAGTTCACGCTCGGGCTCGCGCTCGCCTGCGCTCACGCGATGGGCCTCGCGGATCACGAGCCGACGATCGAGCACCTGATCGACCTCGTCATCGACGTCCAGACCGTCCGGAGCTGCCAGACCGCCGCCGAGCTGGATCCGGACTTCACGGCGGAGGGGTACAGCGTCCCGGGCCGCGCCCACGTGGCCGCGGGCAGCATCGCCATGCAGAAGGCACGGCAGCGCATGGCCGAGATCTTGAGAATCGTGCCGGGTTCCTCGCTCGTCGTGGCGCCGTCGGACAAGGACCTGGCCGCGCCTGAGGTCGGTGCCGGGCTCGAGGAATCCTTCGGCGGCGGCGAGTACTCCGCGCTGCAGCGCGCGGCCCTGCTCCAGCTCGCGGCCGACCACGTCGCCTCCGCCCTCGATGGCCGCGAGTCCGCGTTCGAGCTCCACGCCAACGGCGGTCTGCAGGCCTGGCGCGCCCGGCTGCGCCGCTCCTTCGCCCGCTACAACGAGCTCGCCAACGGCGTGACGCGCGCGCTCAGCCTCGACATGCCCGTGATCGACATGAACGGCCTGCGAAACATCGCGATACCCCAGCGCCGGCCGGTGGCGCCAGCGGCGGGCCAGACGCAGGATCCCAACGCAAAGGCGCGCTGACGAGCGCGAGCGTTACCGCTTACGCGGCGGATGAGCCCGCACGGCGTCTTCGTTGACGTCCGTCCCCCATCCCGGCTTCGTCGGCAGGTGGAGATGGCCGTCGCGAATCGTGGGGGGCACCGTCACCAGCTCGTCGTACCAGGGCACCGTGTCGAGATCGATCTCCATGATCCGGAGGTTCGGGACCACGGCGCAGAAATGCGCGTTCATCATCGTGGCCAGGTGGCCGTAGAAGTTGTGGGGCGCGACGTTGATCTCGTAGGCGTCGGCCATCGCGGCGATCTTGAGCGATTCCGCGACGCCGTTCCACGGCGTGTCGATGATCGCCACGTCCACGGCGCCCTGCTCGAAGAACGGCCGGTAGTCGCGGCGCCCGAACAGGCACTCGCAGGAGGCGACGGGGATGCCCGCGTGGTCGCGGATGTAGCGCAGCGCCTTCGCGTCGCGCGTGTCGATCTCCACCCAGAAGATGTCGAAGGGCGCGATCGTCTGCGCGACCTTCAGGAAGCCCTCCGTCTTGAAGTTGAAGTTCAGGTCCACGAGGATGTCCACGTCCGCGCCGGCGCCCTGACGAAACGCGGCGAGCTCCTCCCGGAGCGCCCCCAGGACGTGGCGATCGGCGTTCAGCTCGGGGAAGCTGCCCCGGCGCGCGAAGCCGGGCGAGTGCAGGTACGCGTCCTTGCCGAGGATGAACACGTTGGTCTTGAGCGCGGTGAAGCCGCGCTCGCGTACTTCCTTGCCGGCGTTCACCACGTCCTGGAGCGTCCGCAGCGGCGGGATCTGCATCGAGTCCGCCCAGGCGAGCCGATACGTGCCGCAGTGCGACCAGTAGAGACGGATGCGCTCGCGCACCGGGCCGCCCAGCATGGCGTACACGGGCAGGCCGAGCGCCTTCGCCTTGATGTCGAGCAGCGCGTTCTCGATGGCGCCGATCGCCTGCTGGACGACGCCGCCGCTGGCCTGCCGCCGGACCGCGTAGAGCAGGGTGACGATCGCCTCGTACGCCGTCGGATCCTTGCCGATGACCTGCGACGCGAGGCCGTCGATCACGGCGGACACGCCGAGGCCGCCGAACGATTCGTTGTACTCGCTCCAGCCGATCAGGCCCTCGTCGGTGCTGATCTTCAGGAAATCGAAGTTGCGCTGGCCGGCGTCCGCGTGCAGATGCTCGATCTTCGTGACCTTCATGCCTGATCTCCGGTCCCGTTCGCCCGTTCCCCGCGCGTCGCCCCCGAGGCGAGGAGGCCGTCGATCTCCGACGCCCCGAGGCCGATCTCTCTCAGGATCTCCATGCTGTGCTCGCCGAGCCGGGGCGGAAGGCGCCTGATGTCGCCCGGCGTCTTGCCGTACCGGGTAGGGATTCCGGGCAGACGCAGCGTCCCTTCGCTCGGGTGATTCACCACCTGCCAGAAGCCGGTCGCCTCGAGCTGGGGATCGTGGAGCAGGGACTCCAGCGAGTTCACGACCATGGCCGGGATGCCCTTCTCGTCCAGGTCGGCGAGCCATTCCGCGTTCGTGCGGGTGGTGGCGATCTTGCCCAGCTCCTCGTACAGGATGTCGATGTGGCGTAGTCGCGTGCCGAGCGTCCTGAAGCGCGCATCGTCCAGGAGATCCTGCCGGCTCGCGATGACGAAGAAGTCGCGCCAGTTCTGATCGGTGTAGGGCAGGATGGCCAGGTGGCCGTCCTTGGTCTTGAAGGGACGGCGGTACCGATTGAGCACGCGCTTGTAGCCGATGCTCTCCTGGGCGGGCACGAACGTCTCGCCGTAGAGGTGCTCCACCATCACCCAGGCTACGAGGCTCTCGAACATCGGCACCTCGACCTCCTGGCCCTCGCCGGTGCGCGCCTTGTGATAGAGCGCGGCGAGCACCGCGGTGAGCACGCTCGTCGAGCTGGTCTTGTCGGCGACGATCGTCGGCACGTAGCGCGGCTCGCCCACGAGGGCGGACTGCAGCGACGCGATCCCCGAGGCGGCCTGGATGATGTCGTCGTACGCGGGCTTCTCGCCGTAGGGGCCGGCGGCCCTGAAGCCGTAGGTGCCGACGTAGATGATGCCGGGATTGACGGCCTGGAACATCTCGTAGGAGAGCCCGAGGCGTTTTGCCGCCCGTGGCCGGTAGTTGTGGAGGAACACGTCGGCGCGCTCGGTCAGGCGCAACAGCACGCGCCGCGCCGACTCCTGCTTGAGGTCGAGCACGATCGAGCGCTTGTTGCGATTCACCGCGAGATAGAACGCGCCCATGTCGCGGTTCTTCATGGGCCCGAGCTGACGCGTGGTGTCGCCCTCGGGCGGCTCGACCTTGATGACCTCGGCGCCGAGGTCACCGAGCTGCTGGGCGGCCCAGGGGCCGAGGACGACCGTGGTGCAATCGACGACGCGGACCCCGTTCAATGGTCCAGGCATGGCGACGTATCTTAGCCCTACGTGTTGACGGAGATTCGCACGATCTTGTCCGGCCCTCATCCTCACGCTATAGTCGGCCGTCCGCACCAAGGGAGGTGTCGGCCGCGACCCGTCCCGTCCTCGCGTGAAACGCGGGTCCACCTCACGGTGGACCGAACTCAGAGTGGGCCCCACCACCAAGGAGGACGCATATGGCGCACAGTGTGAGACACGCACTGATTACCGGCAGTTCACGCGGCATCGGAAGAGGCATTGCGCTGGCGCTGGCCGAGGACGGCGTCAATATCGCGATTCACTATTACCGAAACGAGTCGGCCGCTCGAGAGACGCTCGAGCAGGTCCGCAAGCGTGGCGCACAGGGGATCCTGGTGCAGGCCGACGTCACGAATCCGGCGCAGATCACCTCGATGTTCCGCACGCTGAAAGCGGAGTTCGGCAAACTCGACGTGTTCGTCAGCAACGCACGGCCCGAGGTGCCCGAGTTCTTCCAGGGGCCGCTCGACATCACCCTGAAGCAATGGGACACGGCCTTTGATTCACAGGCCAAGGCCTTTCTCGTCGGGGTCAGAGAAGCGCTTCCCCTCATGGGTGACGGCGGTCGAATCTTCGCGATCACCTACGCCGAGGGCAGCCGCACGGGCGGGTTGCAGCCGTGGGTCGGCATGGGTTCGGCCAAGGCGGCTCTGGAGTCCCTCGTCCGATACTTCGCCGTTGCCGTGGCCAAGCGCGGTATCACCGTGAATGCGCTGAGCCCCGGTTGGACCGAGGACAGCGTTCTGAACACGTTGCCGGAGCAAGCGCAACAACTTCTCCGGAACTGGCACACGAGTGGGTGGACTCCGATGCGACGGCTCGGGACCCCGGAAGATATCGGAAATGTCGTCGCGCTCCTCTGCTCACCCAAAGCGCGCTGGATTACTGGACAGGTGATCTATGCAGACGGAGGAGCATCATTGATGAACCCGGAGGTTCCGGCCGAGATCCAGATCGCATAGCTTTCGAGCTCGCTCGGATCTCGTCTACAATGCCGACGGTCGTCGCGTGCACACCGTGATCGGGGACGGTCGCACCCACTCGATCCCTGGAGGAGCTATGAACCGTCTGCTGCTCGCGTGTGCGATCGTTGTGCTATCGGGCTGCGCCGTGCCGACCCCACCGCCGCCGCCAGTCGCGGAGCCCGCTCCCAGTCCGCCTCGGATCCTCCACAAACTCGTTCTCACCTCGCCCCAGGGGCAAGGCGCCCTCGAGCTCAAGCGAGAGAGCGGGCGGCAAGACGGGGCCGAGACGGTAACCGATAGCGCATCCGGGGCCATCGTCGTGACCGACGACGTCGGCAACTGGCGATTTGCCTACACCAAGACGAGCCTCGAGGGCCCCGGGCTCGCTCCCGAGGAATGGCTCATCGGGCTCCACGCCCTGTCGGTCATCGTCACCAACACGTCGGGGGGTGACCTGGACATCGACTGGGAGCGGTGCGTGTTCGTTGACCCGGCCGGCCGGACGCACCGGACCATCCACCGAGGCGTTCAGCTGAATCAGCTCACGTCCCCGATGCTCTCGTCGCGCGTCGCGGCGGGCGCCACCATCAACGAGTTCATCTTCCCCGCGGGTGGAGTGCGCTTCAATGCGCCAGCGGGACGATCCGGAAGTGTTTGGAATTCACCGGCGGTCTTCGAACGCCTGGCGCCGGGCTCCGGGTTCTCGATCGTGCTCGCCCTCAAGCGTGGCGAGACCCCGGCCCCGCGAACGTTCACGTTTTCCGCCGTCGCTCCCTGAGCGGCATCCTCCCCAGCGCCGAGGATTTCATCGAGCGAGGCTCGCCATCAGCTCCATCGCCTCGGGCTGCTCGGTGACGAGGGTCAGCCCGGTGATTCCGCACTCGGCCCACGCGCGGTAGCGATCGCGGATCCGCGCGACCGGGCCCACCAGCGACATCTCGTCGCAGAACTCGTCGGGCACGGCGGCGGTGGCCTCGTCCTTGCGCTTGGCGAGGAACAACTCCTGGATGCGCTGGGCGGCGTCGCCGAAGCCGCGCCGGATCATCATCTCCTTGTGGAAGTTCTTGTCGCGGTGGCCCATGCCGCCGACGTAGAGCGCCACGCGCGGCTTCATGCGCGCGAGCGCGCCGCGCACGTCGTCGGTGATGGCCACCTCGGCGCGCGCCTGGATCTCGAAGTCGCGAAAGCTCTTGCCGGTGCCCGCGCGACGAAAGCCTTCCTCGAGCCACGGCCGCAGCATCGGCATCAACCGCGGCACGAAGCCGAGCGGCAGCCAGCCGTCGGCGATCTCGGCGGTCAGCTTCACGTTGGCCTCGGTGCCGGTGCCGAGCCAGATCGGCAGCCTCGGGTTCATGTGGAGGATGGTCATGAGGGGCTTGCCGACCCCCAGCGCGCCCGGCCCTATATAAGGAAGGGAGATTTCGCGCCCCTCGTGGGCCACGGGCTCCTTCCGCTCGAAGACCTTGCGCATGATCGTCACGTAGTCGCGGATGCGCCAGTACGGCTTGCCCCACGGCTGGCCGTACCAGCCCTCGACGATCTGGGGCCCCGAGACGCCGAGCCCGGCGATGACGCGATGGCCTCCGGCGAGCGCGTCCAGCGTTCCCGCCGCCATCGCGGCCGAGGCCGGCGGGCGCGCCGCGAGCTGCATGATCCCGGTGCCGAGGCGGATCCGCTTCGTGAGAGCCGCCAGGTAGGCGAGTGGCGTGATCGCATCCGAGCCATACGCCTCGGCGGTCCACACCGAATCGAACCCGAGGCGCTCGGCGAGCAGGACCTTCTCGACCGGAACCTTCAGCTCCGCTCCGGAATAGCCGATGCTCAGGCCGAGCTTCATGACGCGCTCCTCATCTCGTCGCCCCACGGCTCCATCGCCGGTCGCAGCGGCGTGAACTCGCGCACGCGGCCTGCCACACCGGCCAGGATGGCGTCGATCTTCGCGCGCTCATCCGCCGAGAGCTCGAGATCGGCGCCGGCGTCGTTGGCGTCCACCTCGGCGGGGGTGCGGGCGCCGACCAGCGCGGTGCTGATGGCGGGGTGGCCGAGCACCCAGGCCAGCGCGACCTGGCTCACGGTCGCGCCGCGCGGCGCGGCGACCTCGCGGCGGATCCGCTCGACCACGCCGACGTTCGTCTTGAAATTGTCCGCGCGGAAGATCGGCTGACCGAATGCCACGCCGTTGGCGCGCCAGTCGCGGGCGGAGTCGAACGTCGTCGCCGCGGTGAAGGCGCCGGTGAGCAGGCCGTGACCGAGGGAGCCATAGCCCATGACGCCGATGCCGTGGGTGAGGCAAGTCCCAAACGTCTCCTGCTCCTGGCGCCGGTCGAACATGTGATAGCCGACCTGCGAGACGTCGATGCGCCGGGTGCGCATGCACTCGGTGATCATGGCGCCGGTGAAGTTGGACACGCCGACGAAGCGGGCGCGCCCGGAGGCGACGACGTCCTCGAGCGCGCGCATGGTTTCCTCGAACGGCGTCCCGGCATCCGGCCAGTGGACGAGCAGCACGTCCACCCAGTCGGTGCGCAGGCGCTTCAGGCTCGCATCGATCTCGCGCAGGACGTTGGCGCGGCTCGAATCGCGGAGCGGCCCAGGTTGGCCGGGCGGCGGGACCTTCACGCCGCACTTGGTGACGAGCAGGACCTCGCCGCGCCGCTTGTCGAGGGCGCGCGCCACGACTTCCTCCGAGTGGCCGGCGCCATAGGCCGGCGCCGTGTCCACACAGTTCACACCCCGGTCGAGCGCGCGGTGGATGGCCTTCACGGCCTCGTCGTCCTCGATGGCTCCGTAGCGGTCGCCGGCCATCGGCCAGCAACCGAAGCCCACGACGGACACCTGCAATCCGGTGCGGCCGAACGGGCGGTATCGCATCGTCATCCTCGCGGTGGCGCCGCCACCAGGCGCTCGTGGAGTGCGCTCAGAATCTCGGCGATGCCGGCCCGCGCCCACACGTCGAAGAACGGAGACTCGAGCAGCGCCGTGATGTCGCGTCCGCTGCGGGCCTTGGTCTGTTCCTCCGTCTCGCCCGCGCGCGCCGCGCGCAGCAGACCGAGCACGCGGTCCTTGTGGTAGATGGCCGGATACTCGATGTAGCGGTAGAGCTCCACGAAGTCCCGGGTGAAGAAGACGGCGACCGGGACCGTCGCCCAGCGCTCGCCGTTCTTCTCGTTCGCGTACTCCAGCACGAGATCGGCGTTGCCGCCCGCCGACGGAGCGGGCAACCCCTTGCGCAGCATCGTGTCGCCGTCGCGGACGAAGATGCGTAGCTCGAGGCCACCCGCCTCGGCCAGGCGCGCCAGGTACGGGACGTCGCGCCGGCAGTCGGACGACCAGTCCTCGGACAGCACCAGGACCTTCGCCGGCCCGCCCGGCTGCGCGGCCAGCCACGTGATGGCCGCCTTCTGGTCGTCGGTGAGCCTGGCGTTCGCGTAGCGCTCGCGGAGGAATCCGCTCCAGTCGACGCGCGGGCGAACCAGACTGAACCGGCGGACGTCGAAGCCCTCGCGGCCCAGGTTCTCGGGGGAGCCGGTGAACTTGACGTAGTCGTCGAAGGTCATGCCGCGGGCGAAGCGTTCGGGCGTCATGCGAGCACCGGCCTTTCTCGGAGCATCACTCGTCAGGCGGTGGCGGCCTTCAGCTCGTCGAGCTGACGGCGGGCCCCCGCGATCATCGACGCCAGGTCGGACGTCAACATGATCATGTCGAAGCCGCGCTTGACCGAGCCGGCCGCGAACGCCGCGCTCGCGCAGTGCATGACCGCCTTGATGCCGTGCTTGTGCGCCGTATCCCGGATCTTGTCGCACGTGGACAGGTGAACGGGGTCCGTCTTGTCGGGGCCCGGCGGCAGTCCGAGCGCGAACGAGAGGTCGGCGGGACCGATGTACACGGCGTCGAGGCCCTTCGTCGCGCAGATCGCGTCCAGGTTGGCGAGGCCTTCCTTGGTCTCGATCATCGCCATCACCACGATCTCGTCGTTGGCCTTGGCCAGGTAGTCGGAGCCGCCGTAGTGCACGGCGCGCACCGGCCCGGACGAGCGCATGCCCACCGGCGGGTACCGACACGCGGCCACGGCCTTCGCCGCGTCGTCGGCGGTGTTGATGAGCGGCACGATGATGCCGTACGCGCCGAGATCGAGCGCTTTCATGATCGTGGCCGGGTCGTTCCACGGCACCCGGACCACCGGCACGGTCTCGGTCTGCGAGATCGCCTGGAGCATCGGCCAGACGTCGCTCATGTCGGTCGTCCCATGCTGCATGTCCACGCAGAGGGCATCGAAGCCCTGCCGTGCCATGACCTCCGCGGTGAACCCATGGGAGACCGAGAGCCAGCCGAGCGTGACGAACCGTCCGTCGCGCCACATCTGCTTGATCTTGTTCGGTCGCACTGTCGCACCTCGAGTCGTGGAATGGCCGGTCACCCGGCGCGCGCGAAGCGTAGCACACGCGCGCGGGCCGGGCAGCGGCGCGTTGTCGACGCGTCGGCTGTCGACGCGTCGGCTTGACAACCTGAACGAGGGCACGCAGAGTTCGCCCGTGCCCCGTCTTCTCCTCGCGCTGCTCCTCACGCTCGCTCTCATCACGCCGGCCACCGCCGCTCCCGAAGGCCAGCTCACCTACGCGCTGCACATCAGCCTCGCCACGCGCTGGCTCGATCCGGGCGACCTCGAAGGGCTCATCACGCCGTTCGTCGTCTTCTACGCGCTGCACGATGCGGTGGTGAAGTCGATGCCGGGCACCATGATCGCCCCGAGCCTGGCCGAGTCGTGGACGGTGTCGAAGGACGGCACCGTGGTCGACTTCGCGCTTCGGAAGGGCGTCACCTTCCACAACGGCGATCCGTTCACCGCCGAGGACGTGCAGTTCAGCTTCCAGCGCTACAAGGGCTCGCAAGCCAAGCTCCTCAAGGAGCGCGTGCGCGAGGTCGAGGTCGTCAATCCTCATCGCGTGCGGTTCCATCTCGCCGGGCCGTGGCCGGATTTCTTGACGGTCTACGGCACGCCCGCGACGGGCGCCGGCTGGATCGTGCCCAAGCGCTACGTGGAGAAAGTCGGTGACGCCGGCTTCCTGAAAGCGCCGGTGGGCCTCGGCCCGTATCGGTTCGTGTCGTTCAAGCCCGGCGTGGAGCTGGTCCTGGAGGCCAACGAGACGTACTGGCGGCGAGTCCCGAGCGTCAAGCGGCTGGTGATGAAGGTCGTGCCCGACGAGGCGACGCGCCTGGCGATGCTCAAGCGGCGCGAGGCCGACGTCGCCTACGGCTTGCTCGGCCCGATGGCGCAGGAGGTCCAGCGTGACTCGAATCTGAAGCTGGTGCCGACCTCGATCGCCGCAACCCACTGGGTGAACTTCCACGACCAGTTCGAGCCGAAGTCGCCGTGGCACGATCGCCGCGTGCGCCTGGCCGCCGCCCAGGCGATCGATGGCCGCGCGCTCAATCAGGCCGAGACGCTCGGGTTTTCGCGGCCGACGGGCGGGATCATCCCGAAGGAGTTCGAGTTCTCGCTCCCGCTCGAGCCGTACCGCTACGATCCTGCCCGGGCGCGGCAGCTCCTGGCCGAGGCCGGCTATCCGAGCGGCTTCGACGCCGGCGAGTTCTCGGTGGGGCCGCCGTACTTCTCCGTCGGCGAGACGATCATCGGGTATTTGCAAGCGGTGGGGATCCGCGCCAGGCTCCGCACGATGGAGCGCGCCGCCTTTTTCTCGGCGTGGCGCGACCGGAAGATCCGCGGCCTCAGCTACGGCGCCAGCGGCGCCCACGGCAACGTGGCGACGCGCATGGAGAGCTTCGTCGTCAGCGGCGCGCCCTATACGAACGGCGGCTATCCCGACATCGACGAGCTGATGCGTGCGCAGGCCCGCGAGCTCGATCGAGGCAAGCGCGAAGAGCTGCTCCACCAGGCCCAGCGACTCGTGTACGAGCGGGTGATGTTCGCGCCGCTGTGGCAGTACACGTTCTTGAATGCGACGGGCCCGGCCGTGGCCGACGCGCGCTTCGGCGCCATCGCGAGCTTCCCGTACACCGCGCCCTACGAGGAAATCCGCCTGCGCCGCCCGTGAGGCGGGCTACTTCTGAGCCGAGGCGGGCGGCGCGACCGACACGCCCTTCACCGCGTTCTTCGAGATCGCCTCGGCGACGAGGCCCGAGGCCTTGACCTCCTCGACGAACGCGCGGAGATACTTCGCCGCGGCGTCGCGGCTCTTCGGCGTGCCGATCGCCTGCTGGACCGCGGTGAACTGGCCATCGAGCAGCCGCGCGCCGGGAAGCTTGGTGACGTCCATCAGGAGCCTCGGCTTCAGCCCGGCCAGCGCGTCCATCTTCTGGCCGACGAACAGGTCGAACGAGGCGTCGATGCCCTGCGTCCGTATCAACTGGGCGTGCTTGATGTTGCGGCTCAGCCAGAGCTCGTAGGCGCTCTTGTCCGACACGGCGATGCGGATGCCCTCGCGATCCACGTCGGCGACGGAGCGGATCGGTGATCCGGCCGGAACGAGATACGTCGCGGGGATCTCGAGATAGGCCGCGGTGAACGCGATCTCGTTCGCGCGCTGCGGCTCGGCGCCGAGGAAGGCGACGTCCCAGGCGCCCGTCTTGACGGCGTCGGCCAGCTTGCCGGCCGTGTCGAAGGCGACGAACTCGATCGGCACGCCGACCCGCCGCCCGAGCTCGCGCGCAAGGTCGGGCGCCGGACCGCGAGGCTCGGCCCCCGGAGCGTAGGACGTGACGAGCAGGAAGTTCCCATAGTTGATGCCGACGCGGAGCTTTCCGGTCGGAGCCAGCTCGGACCGCACGGACGGAGTGATGTCGTTGGCCATGGCGAGGGACGTTAGCACGAACAGGACGGCCGCGGCTATGCCGAGTCGGAGCGTCACCGACGTGCCTGCGACTCCCGCGGTGCCTGCGATTCCCGCGTGCGGTTGAGATAGTGGAGCGGCAGGCCGGGCCGCGGCCACTCGAAGCTGACGAGCGTGCCGCCCATCGAGAGCGTGGCGAAGGCCGTGCGCAATCCCGGGCCACCGAAGCACACGTTCGTCACCATCATGTCGGGCAGCTTGTACTGATCGACGCGGCTGCCGTCCGGCCAGATGTCGCTGACCATGCCGGTGATCAAGGTGGCCACGCAGATGTGGCCGTCGCCGTCGACGGCCAGCGAGTCGAACATCTGATAGCCGCCGAGGCCGGCGATCACGCGGCCTTTCTCCCCGCGATACGGACCGTTCGCTGACTCGATCTGTCCCGGGCCGGACAGCGTGAACGCCCAGCACCGGGCCGTCGGCGTCTCGACGACGTAGAGCGTCTTCTCGTCGGGCGACAGCCCGATGCCGTTCGGTCGCTCGAGCGGGAAGATCGCTTCCTGGATCAGCGAGCCGTCGGCCTTCGCGTAGTAGACGGCGCCGCGGTCGGCATCGCGCTCGCGCGTCTTGCCGAGGTCCGTGAACCAGAAGCCGCCGGCGCCGTCGAAGACGAGATCATTCGGCCCGCACAGCCTTCGTCCATCGCACGCGTCGTAGAGCGTCTCGAACTTGCCGCTCTCGGGATCGACGACCTGGATGCTCCCGCTCCGGTAATCGTCGGCCTGGGCGATCGGAAAGAGCTTGCCCGGGCGGTCCATGAACTTGAGGCCACCGTTATTGGTCACGTAGATCTTTCCGCCGGGCCCCATGGCCGCGCCGTTCGGGCCGCCGCCGAGCGTGGCGATCACGTGGATCTTCCCGTCGGGCGTCACGCGCGAGAGCGTGCGGCGCTCGATCTCGACGAGGATGACCGAGCCGTCCGGCATCGCCACCGGTCCTTCGGGAAACCGCAGGCCGGCGGTGATCTGCCGGACGTTGGGCGTGATGGTCGTCATGAAGGGGCTCCTTTTCGAAGATTCCGCGCGTCCTGGATCGCCCGCCACACGCGCTCGGGCGTGGCCGGCATGTCGATATGAGTCACACCGAGCGGCGCGAGGGCATCGAGGATCGCGTTGATCACGGCGCCCGGTGCGCCGACCGTTCCGCCTTCGCCCGCGCCCTTGACGCCGAGCGGGTTGGTTGGGCTCGGCACGTCACGGCTGACGACGGTGATTGAAGGCAGATCGTCCGCGCGCGGGATCGCATAGTCGAGAAGCGATCCGGACAGCAACTGGCCCGTCGTCGAATCGTAGACGCAGCGCTCGATCAGCGCCTGGCCGATGCCCTGAGCCACCGAGCCGTGCTGCTGGCCATGGACGATCATCGGATTCACCGAGCGGCCCGAGTCGTCGACCATCGTCCACGCGACGATCGTCACGGCGCCGGTCTCGGGATCGACCTCGAGCTCGCACACCTCGCAGCCGTTGGCGAAGGCGAACGCCGGGTTCTCGTGCCACGTCGCGGCGCCGAGCGTGGTGCCGAGCGCCGCCGGCAACTTCCCACCGGTCGCCGCGCGGGCGACCTCGAAGAGGCCGATCGATCGGTCGGTGCCGACGACGCGGAAGGCTCCGTCGCGGTACTCGATGTCGGCGGTGGCGGCCTCCAGAAGATGCGCGGCCATTGGCTTGCCGGTGGCGACGACGGCGTCGGAGGCTTCGACGGCCGCGCTGCCGCCCCGCACCATCGAGCGTGACGCGAAGGTACCGACACCACGCGCGACGCGGTCGGTGTCGCCCTGGACGATGCTCACCGTCTCGAACGGAACGCCGAGGCGCTCGGCCACGACCTGGGCGAAGACGGTCTCGTGGCCCTGGCCCTGCGACTGGCTGCCCATCGGCACCTCGACGACTCCCGTCGGCAACACCCTCACCTCGGCGAACTCCTGCGGGACTCCACCCGTGCCCTCGACGTAAGGCCCGAGACCGAGGCCGCGGAGCTTCCCGCGCTTCGCCGACTCCGCGCACCGGGCGGCGAAGCCCTCGACGTCGGCGTGCTCGATGGCCTCGTCGAGCCGCGCGACGTAATCGCCCGAGTCGTACACGGCCCCCGTCGCCGTGCGATACGGGAACGCGCGCACCATGTTGGCGCGCCGGAACGCCGCCGGATCGCATCCGGTCTCGCGCGCCGCGCGCTCGATCAGCCGCTCCACGGTGTAGACGCATTCGAGGCGGCCGACTCCGCGATAGACGTTGATCGGCACGGTGTTGGTGAAGGCGCCCTCGAGCCGGAGATGGATCGCCGGGATGGCGTAGACCCCGGACACCATCCGCTCCATGTTGAGGATGATCGACATCGGCATGCCGGTCGCGACGTAGGCGCCGAGGTTCTGGATGGAGTGCACGCGCAGGCCGATGATGCGGCCATCCTCATCGAGCGCGAGCTCGCCAGTGAGCCGATGGTCGCGCGACTGAGCGTCGGTGACGAAGCCCTCGGATCGACTCGAGGCCCACTTGACCGGGCGCCCGAGGCGGCGGGCCGCCCAGGCGAGCGCGACGTACTCGGGATAGGGCTGGATCTTCGAGCCGAAGCCGCCGCCGACGTCACCGGTGATGCAGCGCACGCGGTCGCGCGCGACGCCGAGGATGCGCGCGAGGTTGGCCGCGAGCTGATGCGCGCTCTGCAACGAGGCGTGGATCGTGTAGCGTCCGGTGGCGGCGTCCCAGGCGGCGAGGGCCGCGCGCGGCTCCATGAAGCAGGTGATCAGGCGGTTGTCGACCAGCGTGAGCCTGGCGACGTGGGCCGCGCTGGCAAACGCGCGCTCGGTTGCGGCGGCGTCGCCGCACTCCCAGTCGTAGACGCGATTGCGCGTGGCGACGGCGTGAAGCTGCGGGGCGCCGTCGCCGAGCGCCGCGACGGCGTCGACGACCGCCGGCCGCGCGGCGTAGCGCACCACGACCGCTTCGGCGCCGTCGCGCGCCTGGGCCGGCGTCGTGGCGACGACCATCGCGAGCGGCTCGCCCACGTGGCGCACGCGGTCGGTGGCCAGTGCCAGCCACGTCGGCTCGGCGAAGGGCGAGCCGTCACGGCTCCGGATGTTGCCGCCACGCTCGGCGATCAGCGTCGGGATCCCACCGACACCGTCGGCGGCGAGATCGTGCCCGGTGAACACGGCGAGCACGCCGGCGACCGCCTTCGCGGGCGCCGCATCGATGGCGAGCACGTCGGCGTGGGCGTGCGGTGAGCGCACGAACGCGGCGTGAGCCTGCCCGAGCCCGTTGAAGTCATCGGCGAAGCGGCCCTCGCCCGTGAGAAGTCGCTGATCCTCGCGTCGCTTGACCGACGCGCCGATCCCGAACGTCGTCATCGCGCTGACCTCGTCGTGGCGATCGCGGGGCTAGGCGCCGTGGGCCACGGGGGTCATCGCCGGAGCCACCTCGTCGGCGAACAGGCGCATCGAGCGCAGCGCCAGCGCGGTGTCGAGGCCCGGCAGCGTGGCCGTGCGGGCGGCCACGAACGACGCGAGCACCGGTGGCGCCGGACAGAGGCCGTAGTCGCTTGCTCGAGGGCGGAATCGTAGACGGCCCGCTCGCTCCACGCGTCGTCCCGCTGCATGAGGAAGAAGAGCCCGAAGTCCATGGTGCCCGGCATCATAGTTCAATGTGGTAGCGTTCGCCCATGGCGACCGCCTGGCCGCGCCTGCCGCTCGCCGAGTGGCGCGAGACGCACGACACGCTGCACATGTGGATGCAGATCGTCGGCAAGACACGGCTGGCGCTCGCCCCGCGGGAGAACCACTGGTGGCACGTGGCGCTGTACGTCACCGCCCGAGGACTGACGACGACGCCCATGCCGTACGGCGCCGGCACGTTCGAGGCCTCCTTCGACTTCGTCGACCACCGGCTGATCATTCAGACGAGCGACGGGAGGACCGGAGCGATCGCGCTGCGACCGCAAGCCGTCGCGGAGTTCTACCACGAGTACCTTCGGGTCCTCGGCTCGCTCGGGATCACGCTCACGCTGTGGCCGGTGCCGGTGGAGGCCGAGCACACGATCCCGTTTCCCGACGATCGCGTTCACGCGACGTACGACGCGACACAGGCGAATCGCTTCTTCGGGATGTTGCGGCAGGCCGATCGGCTCCTCAAGCGATTCAAGGGGCGGTTTCTCGGCAAGTCGAGCCCGGTGCATTTCTTCTGGGGCGTCAACGATCTCGCGCTGACCCGGTTCAACGGACGGCGGGCAGCGCACCCGGACAACGCCGGCGCGATGCTGCGCGAGGCGAACTCGCACGAGGAGATCAGCGTCGGGTTCTGGCCCGGCAGCGGCGCGGTCCCCGAGCCGGCGTTCTATGCCTATGCGCGGCCCGAGCCAGCCGGCCTCGCGACGAGCTTGGTCCGGCCGGCGCAGGCATACTACAGTCGCGAGCTGGCCAACTTCATCCTTCCCTACGAAGCGGTACGGTCGCTATCTTCGCCGGACGCGGCCGTGCTCGACTTCTGTCAGAGCGCCTACGACGCGGCGGCCGATCTCGCTCGCTGGGATCGGGCCGCGCTCGATCGCCCGCCGGCCGAATGGCCATGACCTCGCCCGGTGAGGAGCGTCTGCAGATGCTGCGTGACCGCTTGTTGCGGCTTCACGCGGCGCTGCTCGATCGTGAGCGACGTGCCTGGGAAGCGACGCACGGCCCCGTGACGTCGGGCCAGTTCCTCCAGCTTCTGATCCACGATGACGCGTTCGCCTGGCTGCGCCCGCTGTCCGGGATCATCGCGGCCATCGAGGCTGCGCTCGACGAAGATGAGCGACCGGCCGACGTCGAGCCCTACTTTCGCGACGCTCAGCGGTTGCTTCGCTCCGGTGAGGTCGGCGCGTTCACGCCCAAGTACCAGGCCGCGCTCCAGGAGTCGCCCGACATCGTGATGGCGCACGCCGACGTCGTGAAGACGCTCCCGCGCACGGGTCGGTGACGTCGCTCAGGGGCGCCGGAGCTTGAGGTCCTCGTAGGGCGACATGTAGAAGCCCGGGATCGCGGTGGCCATGATGTCGTCCACGCGCGGCCCGACGCCGATCGGGAAGCCCAGGTGATAGACGGGCGCCTGCACGGCCTGCTCGTGCAGGATGCGCTGGATCTGGTGCAGCAACGCCTCGCGCTTCTTCTTGTCGAGCTGCCCGCTCGGCCGGCTCAAACACGCACGGGATTCACGCGGGCTCCCTCGTCCAGGTTGTCCGCCGGCGCCAGGATGAACGCGTCCCGCTCGCCGAGGCCGCCGGTGACCTCGACGCTCGATCCGAGATCGCGCCCGAGCTGGACCGGCGTGAGATGCACGACGCTGTCGGGAGCGACGGTCGCCACGAGGGGCGGGCCCGATCGGATGATAACCGCGCTCGAAGGCAGCAGGAACGGCGGATCCGTCCGCGTCACGTGGAACTTCACGTCGGCATACATGCCGGGCCGGAGCAGGCCGCCCTGGTTTTGCATGCGGATCTCCGTCAAGAGCGTGCGCGAGGCAGGATCCAGGGCTTCCGCGGTGCTGACCACGCTCGCCTTGAAGACGCGGTTGGGAAGCTCGCGCACCACCGTGTCCGTGGACAGGCCGGGCGTGATGGACGACACGAAGGTCTGCGGCACGTTCACGTAGACGCGCAAGCTGTCGATCTGTGCCACGCGGAACGCCGGCATGGCGTTCGGCACGCGGCCGGAGGAGATCAGCGAACCCTGGTCCACGTTGCGGACGGTGACGATGCCCGAAAACGGCGCGCGCAGCGTCTGGTACGACTGCAGATCCGTGAGGCGGCGCAGGTTCGCCTCGCTCGCCGTCACGTTGGCGCGCGCAGCGTTCGCGCTGGCCACGAGCGCCGCGATGTTCGCCTGGGCGGCCGCCACGTCGGCGCGGCTGCCGTCGGACGCCGCCTGGAAGTTGTCGACGTCCTGCTGGGCCACCAGGTCGCGTCGCTTGAGCTCTTGCCAGCGCGCGAGCGTCACGCCGTTGAGGCGCATCGTCGCCTCGCTGTGCTGGAGCGCTGCCCGGGCCTGCTCGAGGGCGGACTGTGCCTGCGCGAGGCTGGCCTGCGCTTGCGCCAGCGCGGCCTGCCCCTGCGCGACTTGCTGATCGAGCTCCGGCGTGTCGATCTCCGCGAGCACCTGGCCTTGTTGCACCCGGTCGCCGATGTCGACGAGGCGCCGCTTGAGATAGCCGTCGGCGCGCGCGTAGATCGGCACGTCCTGGATGGCCTGGATGTTTCCCGGTAGCGTGAAATCGGTCGCGGCGGCCGCGCGCGAGGCCGTCATGACTTTCACGGTTGGAATCGGAGGGGTTGCCGCGCGCTGGAGCGCGGCACTCTGGCCGAGGCGAGGCACCACCCCGATCGCCACGAGAGCGATGAGCACGACGGTGGAGATCACGATGAAGCGCGAGGATGGGTGTTTCATGACGGGTCTGCCTCCTCTTCGACGTGTGGCGCACGCCCGCGGAACAAGCTGTAGAAGACGGGGACGACGAACAGCGTGACGACCGTGGCGACGACGAGGCCGCCGATGACGGCGCGGCCGAGCGGCGCGTTCTGCTCGCCGCCTTCGCCGAGCCCGAGGGCCATGGGGAACATGCCGATGATCATGGCCAGCGCGGTCATGAGCACGGGACGGAGCCTGGTGACGCCGGCGCTCAGCGCGGCGCTCACCGCGTCGTGGCCGGCCTGCCGCTCGTCGTTGGCGAACGTCACCACCAGGATGCTGTTCGCCGTCGCCACGCCGATCGACATGATGGCCCCCATGAGGGAGGGAACGTTGACCGTCGTCTGCGTGACGAAGAGCGCCCACAGCACACCGGCGATGGCGCCCGGCAGCGCCGTGATGATGATGAAGGGATCGAGCCACGACTGGAAGTTCACCACCATCAGCGCGTACACGAGGACGACGGCGAAGATCATTCCGCCGCCGAGCCCCAGGAAGGCGGAGTTCATGCTCTGGACCTGGCCCCGCACCGTCAAGGTGCTGCCGCGCGGCAGGTGCCTCCGCTCGTCGGCGACGACCTTGCCGATGTCGCGGGCGGCGCCGCCGAGATCCCGGTCCTGCACGCTGGCGAAGACGTCGAACACGCGCTGGACGTTGTAGTGGTTCGCCACGGCCGGCGTCGTCCCGGGGTCGACGGTGGCGAGGTTCGTCAAGAGCTGCGGTCCGCCGCCCGCCGTCGTGGCGAGGAGAGGCTCCCTGGCGAGCGCGTCGACCGAGTCGATCCGGTACTGCGGCGTCTGCACGACCACGCGGTAGTTCACGCCGTTCTTGGGGTCGAGCCAGAAGTTGGGAGACCCGTCGCCGCTGCCGGCCAGCGAGACCAGCACCGAGCTCGCGATGTCCCGCTGCGTGAGACCGACCTGCGCGGCGCGCGTGCGGTCGACGTTGATGTTGAGGGCGGGAGCCGCCGTGACCTGATGGACATGCACGTCGACCACGCCGGGCAGCGATGTGATCCGCTGGGCGATGCGGCGCGCCAGCTCCTGGTTGGCCGGATTCGCCCCCACCACCTGGATGTCGATCGGCGCGGGAAGGCCGAAGTTGAGGATCTGGCTGACGATGTCGGCGGCCGAGAAGAAGAACGTTGCCTGGGGGAACGCGGCGGGCAGCTGTCGCCGGAGCTCCCGCACGTACGCGAACGTCTTGCCCGGGGCCTTGAGCGAGACGAGGATCTCGCCGTCGGCGGATCCGGTCGTGGCGCCGTCGCTGAACGCGAGATTGACGCCGCCCACCGGCAGTCCGATGTTCGTCAGGATCAGGCCGAGCTCGTCCGGCGGGATGGTCTGGCGGATCCGGGCCTCCACGGCATTGAAGAGCTGATCCGTCGCCTCGAGACGGGTGCTCGCGGGGGCACGGACGTGCAGGCGGAACTGGCCCGCGTCCACCTGGGGGAAGAAGTCCTGCCCGCTGAACGCCGCGAGCAGGAGGGACACGGCGAAGAAGCCGCCGAAGACGCCGAGCACGAGGGGGCGGTGACCGAGCGCCCACCCGAGGGCCTCGCGATACCGATCGCGGAAGCGCTCGAACCGGCGATTGAACGCCTCGTGGATGCGCCAGACGATGTCGCCGCCGGCGTGATCGCCACCGCCGGGCGCGTAGCGGCCGGCCTCACTGCCGAGCAGGTAGTCGATCATGGTGGGCACCAGCGTTCGCGACAGGAGGTAGGACGCAAGCATGGCGAACACGACGGCCAGGGCCAGCGGCGTGAACAGGAACTGCACGATGCCGCTCAGGAAGAGGACGGGCACGAAGACGATGCAGATCGAGAGCGTCGAGACCAGCGCGGGCGTGGCGATCTGCTGCGCCCCGTCGAGGATGGCCTGCCGCAGGCGGCTGCCGAGGCCGAGGTTGCGGTGCACGTTCTCGAGCGTGACCGTCGCATCGTCGACGAGGATGCCGACGGCCAGCCCGAGGCCGCCGAGCGTCATGATGTTGATCGTGTAGCCGAGAGCACCGAGCAGGATGAGCGAGGTGAGGATCGACAGCGGGATCGAGACCGCCACGATGACCGTGCTGCGCCAGCTGCCGAGGAACACGAGGATCATCAATCCGGTCAGCACCGCCGCGATGGCGCCCTCGCGAACGACGCCGTTGAGGGCGGCGCGGACGAAGATCGACTGATCGAAGAGCGGCGTGATCCGGAGCTCGGGGGGCAGGGTGGCCTGGATCGCGGGCAGCGCCGCCTTCACCCGCTGCACGATGGCGAGGGTCGAGGCCCCCTGCGCCTTGAGGACCGACAGCAAACTCCCGCGCTGCCCGTTGCTGGTCACGATGTTCTGCTGGACGGCGAAGCCATCGCGCACCTGCGCAACGTCGTGGATGTAGACCACCTTGCCGTTCACCTGCTTGATGGGCAGGTTATTGAGGGCCGCGACAGTGTCCGGGCTGCTGTTGAGAAGGACCGGATACTCCCGGCTCCCGATCTTCGCCGTGCCCGTCGGCAGGACGAGGTTCTGCGCACTCACGGCCCCGACGACGTCCGCCGCGCTCAGGCCATTGCCCTGCAGCGCCTGCGGATCGAGGTCGACCATGACCTGTCGCGGCTTGCCGCCATACGGGAGCATCACCGACGCGCCCTGCACGGTCGCGAGCTGGGTGCGAATGAAGTTCTGGGAGTAGTCGTAGAGCTGACCCTCCGTCAGCGTCTTGCTGTCCACCCCGAGCTGGAGGATGGGGACGCTGGAGGCGTTGTACTGGAGGATCAGGGGCGGCGTCGTGCCGGGCGGACTCGTGCGCAGGAGCTGTTGCGAGACCGCCGTGACCTCGGCGATCGCCGCGCCGATCTGGGTGTTGGGGTGGAAGAAGACCTTGATCACGCCCACCCCGGGCATCGTCTGCGACTCGATGTGCTCGATGTCGTTCACGGAGGTGGTGAACGCGCGCTCCGAGGGCGTGACGATCCGCGCCTCCATGTCGGTGACCGAGGTCCCGGTCAGCGACCAGATGACGCTGACGACCGGGATGTTGACGTCGGGGAAGATGTCCGTCGGCGTGCGCACGATCGTCACCACCCCGAGCAGCACGATCAAGAGTGCGACGATGACGAACGTATACGGCCGGCGTAGGGCGAGCCTGACGATCCACATGGCGACTCAGATCTCCTTCACGGTCCGGGCGCGAAGAGCCTCCGTGCGCAGGGCCACCACCGTCACCGACGACAGGATCAGGAATCCACCCGCCAGGCCGAGGATCGAGAGGTCGGCGCCGGGCCAGTGAAATCCCAACCCCTCGCCGATCCAGAACGCGCCGAAGCTTGCGAGCAGAACGCCAACCGAGAATTTCAACGTGTTCTCCGGGACCCTGGCCAGCGGCCGGCGTAGCACCAGCGCGGCCAGCGCGACGGCGACGCCGGCGGCGGCGGCGCCGAGGCTCGCGGGGACGATCATCTGATGGGCGGCGCCCACCGAGAGCACGATGAAGACGACCTCGATGCCCTCCAGGACCATCGCCTTGAAGGTCGTGGCCACGGCAACGGTGTCCCAGCCGCCCGACGCCGCGGGCGCGATCGCGCCCAGCGCGGTGGTCGTGGCCGCAAACGCTCGGCGCTCGTCGTGCAGCGGCATGACACGCGCCGCGCGCAGCACCGCCTTGCGCAGCCAGCTCAGGCCGAACAGCAGGAGCAGGACGCCGATGACCAGCTGAAGGACGGTGAGGGGAACGATCCCGAGGGCGGGGCCGAGAACGACGACGAGCGCAATGAGCAGCGCGAGTCCGGCCGCCATGCCGACGAGCGCCGAGCGCCAGCCGCGTACCGTGCCGACGGCCAGCACGATCGTCGCCGCCTCGACACACTCGACCAGTGATGCCAGGAAGGCCGCCGTCAGCGCGGGACCTGCGTGAATCCAGTCGATCATCGCCGTGCTCCTTCGATCCGTCTTTGGCTCACACCCCAACGCTACGCGCGGCGCTACAATGCAGCAAATTCATTCTCATCACGTGGAGATGTCTCAGATGAATTGGCGAGCCTTCGACCTCAACCTGCTCGTCGTGTTCGAGGCGGTCATGCAGGACGGCAGCGTGACGCGGGCGGGAAAACGGCTCGGCATGAGTCAGCCAGCCCTGAGCCATGCCCTGAACCGCTTGCGGTATCTGGTGAAGGATCAGTTGTTCATCCGCACCCCGACCGGGATGGTGCCGACACCTCGCGCCGAGCAGCTGGCGCTGCCGCTGCGCCATGCCCTCGCGGAAATGCAACGGGCCCTCGAGCCCGAGACGTTCGTGGCCGCGCAGGCGAACCGACGCTTTTCGATCGCCATCAACAATTACGCCGCGATCGTCATGGCCGCGCCGCTGGTGGCCGCCGTTGCCGCGGCGGCTCCGCTCGTGCAACTCGATCTTCGGCCCAGCGGAACTCTCGACGTCTTCGATCTTCTCGACAGCGGCGAGCTCGACGTCGCCATCGGCACGTTCGAGGCGGTGGGCGAGCGTTTTGGGAGCACGGCGTTGCTCGAGGATCGGTTCGTCGCCGTGATGCGCCGGGAACACCCGGCCGGTCGGAGCAAGCTCTCCGCCGAGGCCTTCGGCGCGCTGGCGCACGTGGCGATCTCGTCGAGCGGTGACGACACCGGATTCATCGACCGGTCGCTCGCCACGCGGGGTACGAAGCGACGAATCGCCCTGCGCCTACCGTATCTCTCGGCAGGGCCCGTTCTCGCCAAGTCGGACATGGTCGCCACGCTGAGCCGGCGGGTCGCGGAAGCGCTGGCCCGGGGAGCCGCCGTACAGTTCCGTGAGCTGCCCTTCACGTCACCGATGGTCCGTACGTCGATGCTGTGGCACCGAAAGCTCGATGGCTACCCCGCCCACCGCTGGCTCCGCGACGTCATTGCTTCAGTCAGCCGCGGACTCTAGTCTCGACGCCTTTCGCGCTCACACGTGGTGGCGCACGAAGCCCTCGATCATCGAGTTGATCTGTTCCGGAACCTCGAGCTGGTTGAAGTGGCCGGCGCCGACGGTCAAGCCGTTGACGACGGTCGGCAGCCACTGCGACATCAGGTGCGGCGGGTTGAGCGGGGGCGTGGCGCCGATGTGGAGCGACGGCACCTTGCAGCGCGCAGCAGCGGCGACGCCGTCGAAGCCGAGGATGCCCTTCATCGCGCCGGCCGCCACGTGTGCGGGCCCCGACGTCATCACGTCGACGACACGCTTGACGAGGGCCTTGTCGGACGTCGGCAGGAAGAGATGCTCCTCGATGAACTGGCGCTGTGGCCCCCGGTTCCCTGCCTCGATGGCGGCCACCAGGCCCTGGATCGCCGCCCGGAGCTCGGGCGGGAAGGTGAAGGGCGCCGGGTCGACCATGACGATGCCGGCGACGCGATCGGGATGCGCGACCGCGAGCTGGAGCACCGTCACGCCGCCCATGCTGTGCCCGACGGCGATGACCTTGCCGAGGTTCAATTCGCTGATCAAGTGCGCGACGTCGTCGGCGTAGGCGCTGATCGGGTAGACGCCCTGCGGCTTGTCGCTCTCGCCGTGTCCACGCAGGTCGACCGACACGACACGATGCCGTTTCGCGAAGGCCTCGGCCTGTGGCGCGAAGAACGACCGGTTGCACGTCCAGCCATGGACGAAGACGAACGCGGGTGAGCCGGTTCCGCGCTCTTCGTACGCGATCTTCACTCCGTCGCGGGTCGTCGTGAGCATAGCGTCCTCCTTCTCGGACCGGTCCTCCGTCAGTTTTTCTTGAGCCGCACGTCTTCGAGCGGAGCCGACCACGGGTAGGGATCGATCATCAAGAGAGCTGGCTCGGCCACGCGCGGCCCGATTCCGCTCGGCCAGATGTATTCCCAGATCGGCGCGAACCGCACCCGGTCGTGGAGGATGTGCTGGATCTGATGGAGGAGCGCCTCGCGCTTCTTCTTGTCGAGCTCCCGGGCCTGTTGCTTGTAGAGCGCTTCGACGTCGGGATCGGCGCCTCGCGCGAAGGTGCCGTCGCTCGTCACCAGCTCGGCGAGCCGCGTGGCCGCGTTGCCGTACGGCGCGAGCACGCAGACACAGACCCCGTTGAGCTTCTTTGCCAGCCACGCCGACTGGAAGGCCGCCCGCTCCATCGTCACGAGCTTTGTCTTGATCCCCACCGCGGCGAAATCGTTGGCGACCGTCTCGCCCATCGAGAAGTAGGGCGGATACGGATAGAGGACCCCGGCGTCGAAGCCGTTCGGATAGCCAGCCTCGGCCAGGAGTTGCTTGGCCTTGGCGGGATCGTACGGATAGGGCTCGAGGGCCAGCGCGAACTCGAACTTGCGCGGCACCATGCCGCCGGTGAGGCGGGACGCGCCGAGCGTCTCGGCCTCGTTCAGTGATCGGCGGTCGATGGCGTAGTTGGCGGCCAGCCGCACGCGGCGGTCGTGCCACGGCGATTTGGGATCCCACTGGTCGAAGAACTCGACGAAGTGGATCCCGATCGCGCCCGAGAACGCCAGGCGAAGATCAGGATCGCGCTTGATCTCGAGCGCCGTCGGCGCGTCCAGCAGGTAGGCGACGTCCACCTCGCCCTTCTTCAGCATGGCCGCGCGCGTCGTCGCTTCGGGGACGCTCTTGAAGACCAGGCGCTTCACGTGCGGTGTCTTGCGCCAGTAGCCCTCGAACGCTTCCATGACCAGCTCGACGCCGGGTGTGTTGCTCACGAACTTGTAGGGCCCGAGACCGACCGGCTGCTTCTTGAAGCCTTCGTTGCCCACCTGCTCGACGTACTTCTTGGGCACGACCCAGCTCGCTCCGGTGGCGAGCGTTCCATAGAAGGCCATGAAGTCGGGAAACGGCTCGTGGAGGTGAAAGCGCACGCGGTACGGCCCGACGATCTCGACCTCGCGGACTTTCTCCTTGAGGACCCGGGCGCTCTTCGCCCGGTAGAAGCTGAACTTCACGTCCTCGGCGGTGAACGGATCGCCGTTGTGGAACTTCAGGCCCTCCCGGAGCTTGAACTCGTAGACGCGCTGATCGCTGCTGACGGTCCAGGACTCGGCCAGGCTCGGCGTCATGATGTTGCCGGGCATCGGCTTCACCAGTCCATCGTGCAGGGCGTAGAGGACCCAGAACGGCGTGATGAAGCCGGCGACCTCGCCGGGGTCGAACCACAGGGGTGCGAGCGTCACGTAGAGCGCCCAGCGCATCTCGCCCTCAGGCTTGGCCGCCGGGGCTGGCTTGGGCTGAGCCGTCGCGTCGAGGAAGCCCGCGACGAGGAGGACACACGCGAGCGCGATGGCGGCGAGCGCGATCCCTGACCGTAGGCGCCGATCACTGGGCATGGCCCTTCCTCCGAAGCTCGGGGATGACGTATTTGCCGAACATCTCGATCGAGGACATCGCCGCTTCGTGCGACACCGTCTCGGTGGCCATCAGGAACTGCAGCTCGTCGACGCCGGCCTCCTCGTGGATGGCGATGGCGCGCAGGCAGCTCTCCGGATCGCCGGCGACGAGGACGCCGCGCTCGACCAGCGTGTCGGCGTCGATCTGGTTCCAGAGTGCCGACGCGATCTGCCCCGAGCCGCCCGAGAGATCGACCTCGGGCGCGCCCTCCGCGCCCTCCGTCTTGAGGTAGCGCGAGAAGTTCGCCCGCAGGTGATCCGGCACGCCGCCCCAGGAGGCGACGAGCTGCTCGTAGAGGTGCGTCTGGTCCTTCAGATAGGGACGATCCGGGCCGAAGAACGTCCGCAGTGATTTCGCGGCCAGGTCGCGCGCCGCCCGGTTGTCCCGGTCACAGACGGCCATGGTCGCGCTCAGCCACTGGTCGTTGACGAACTTCCCCACGGGCTTCGTGTGGCGCACGCGCTCCTTGTACTGCTTGATGTGCGGAGCGAGATAGGTCGGCGCCGCGACGCTCAGCGCCATCACGCCGATGCCCAGCTCGGCGGCGAGCTGATAGGTCGCCGGCTGCTGCGCGGCCACCCAGATCGGCGGGTGCGGTTTCTGATAGGGCTTGGGACGCACCTCGCGCGGCGGGACCTTCCAGTAGCGGCCTTCCGCCGAGAACAGGCCGTCTTCCCAGATCTTCGGGATCATCCGCAGCGATTCTTCCCACATGGCGCGCGTCTCGCGCGGATCGATCCCCATCCCGATCAGCTCGTATGGCGCCGACCGGCCCGTCCCGAACTCGACGCGTCCCCCCGAGAGGTGATCGACCATCGCCACGCGCTCGGCCACGCGCACGGGATGATGATAGGGCAGGATCACGACGCCGAAGCCGAGCCGGATGCGCTTGGTCATTCGACTCAGCGCCCCGAACATCACCTCCGGGCACGGCGAGCCCGAGAAGGTCGTGAGGAAGTGGTGCTCGACGAACCACACCGTGTCGAAGCCCACCTCGTCGGCGAGCACGCACTGCGCGAGCGTCTCCTCGACGACCGCGTGGTCGTCGACTTGCGGCCGCTGCATCTCGAAGGCAAGGCTCAGTCTCATGGATGGGTCCCGTGGAATGGCAGCTTCACCGCTTCGCCCGTTCGCGTGGAGTGCTCGATGGCGAGCGTGACCTCGAGCGTCAGACGGCCTTCGCGCGCGGTCGTGTGGGGACACGGCCGCCCGGTCAGGAGGTGATCGAGCCAGGAGCGCGTCTCGTTGGCGATCGGGCCCCAGTAGTCACCCATCGCCCAGTCGCCCGACGAGTTGCTCTGCATGAAGAGCATCTTGGCGGCGTGGCCCGGCACGTAGGCGTGCGGGACGCCCTGGTCGGTGAAGAGCACGCTGTCCTTGTTGTCCATGTCGAGCAGGATCACGCCCTCCGTGCCCAGCACCTCGAAGCGCGCGCTCTGGCCGTAGGTGGGGTACTGGGCCGGCAGAACGTAGCACACGCCGAGGTTCACGACGGCGCCGTCCTCGAAGGTCAGGATCGTCCACGTCACGTCCTGCGCCTCGTAGCCCAGCTCCTTGAAGATCTTCGACTGGCCCCGGGCGACGACTTCGACCGGCCGGTTGCCCTCGAGGAACCAGCAGGCCATGTCGACGTAGTACGTCAGGACGTCGGTGATCGGCGTCGCGTGCGGAGAGCGCTTGAGGATCTCGAACATCTGGGCCCGGCTGTTGTAGACGCGCGCGGTGGCGCCGAGGATCTGGCCGAGCCGGCCCTCGCGGATCTGTTCCTTGGCGAGCATCCAGCGCCGATCGTGACGTCGCGAGTACCCGACCCGGATGTCCACGCCCTTTCGATCCGCGGCGGCCACGACGCGATCGGCGTCGTCGAGGCTGAGGGCGAGCGGCTTCTCGACCAGGATCGGCTTCCCGAGGTCGATCGCCTGGAGCAGCGGCTCGGCGTGCTCGTGCTCGCTCGTCGAGACGATGACCGCGTCCACCTCGGGGTGAGCGATCACGTCGAGGTTGTTGCCGGACGCGAGCTGGGCGCCGACGGCCCTGCCGAGCGTGCCGGCCCGCTCGGGATCCTTGTCGGAGACGGCGAGGAAGCGCACCGAGGGGTGGCGGGCGGCCATGTGGGCGCGGAGGGTCCCGATCCGGCCGGAGCCGACGACCGCGACGCCGATCTGCCTGGGCTGGGTCATGCCCGGGAGGATACGCTACTCCGGCCACGAGGAGATCGTCGAGACCATCGTGCAGTGCACGCCGTACATCGGCTTTCCGAAGACGAATCACGCGCTGCTGGCGGCTACCTCTCGGAGCTCTCCGCGATCTGGAGCCCGACGAGACGAGCAATCAGCACCGTCAGGTACAGCTGTCCGGTCGCCGCCTCGATCACCGACAGCGTGCGCACCGGTGGAGTGAGCGGCACGATGTCCCCGGCGCTGAGGGTCGTCAGCGTTCCCAGGCTGTAGTAGATCAGCGCGTGAAGCCTTCCGGGCTCGACGGCCTCGTCGAGGCCTCCGAACGAGGCCGGTCTCCTCAACTCGATGATCGCGAAACCGTGCCCCCAGGCGTAGCCGATGAGAAAGTAGATGCAGATCGCCCCCAGCACCGTGTCGGTGACGACTCTCCGAGTCCTGAAGACGACGCCGAGAAGCGAGACGATCACGAAGCCCAGGAACAAGACCGTCAGGAGAAGCCACGCGAGCACGATGGTGTCGTCCCCGGTCACGAGAGCGGCCCATCCCAGTCCCACGGCCGCCAGGGCGCCGGCGGCAGCCGCGATGAGCTGCCCTCGTTGGCGCCGCACCGAGACGACGGCTGCGATGAGGACCGCAGAAAAGAGCGCCTGGTCGATCACCGCTCTCGGCCCGGTGTCCAGGAGCGGACCGACGAGGAGCGCGCCGACGACGGCGATCAGCAGCGACAGGAAGGCGCCGGGTAGGGTCATGGAGTCACTCGGCGCTCGTTTCTCCTAAGCCGCCTTCGTCGGCAATGGGACCTTGGGCCTACGCGGTCCCGACCGCCGGATCACGCGCAGCCCTACGATCGCGGTGTGATCACGAATCGGAATCGGGCTTCCGGCCGATCGTATCGGGCAAAGGCCTCCCGGATGTCCCGGCCGGTGAACTGCTGATATTGAGCAGGGGCCTCGAGCAGCTCGTCGAGGCCGACGCCGCGGTAGTCGAGGGTCGACAGACGACTCTTCCAGAAGTCCGGCGTCTTCAACATCTCGTCGAGGAGGTTCGTCATCTGCTTTTTGGCTACGGCGAGCTCGTCGGGCGTCGGCCCCTGCTTGGCGAAGACGGCGTACATCTCCTCGACCGCCGCCGCCAGCGCCGCTGCCTTCCCTGGGTCGGTCGGAGCGATCGCCGCGAACGATCCGAACCCTGGATAGACGAGGGCCGGCTCGGAAGAGGAGCCGATGCTGTAGACGAGCTGCTTGTCCTCGCGGAGGATCTTCGTCATCCGAGTGCTGAGCACGCGCGCGGCCAGGTTGAGAAGACGCCCATCGCGCACGTCGCGGAGGTCGGCGCCGAAGAAGCCGGCCAGGACGGCGCCCTGGGGCGTGAGCGTATCGACCGATTTCCCGACGCTGATCGGCCCCTGCGGTCGGGGGATCGCTCGGAGCGCCGAGAGTGTCTTGTCGCTGATGCGTGGCCGCGCGGGCAGCGCGCCGAGGTACTGCCTCGTCAGACGCGTGGCTGCCTCAAGGTCCACGTCGCCGACGACGGCAACCTCGGTCGGGGCCTCCGTGATGAGGTGCCGGAGCCAGGCTTGCGCGGCCGGGCGGGTGATTGCGCGGACCTGCTCGGCGGTCAACGACTTCGGCCGCACTTCACCCGGCGGGTAGATGGCCGCCGCGCGTGTGTCCTCCAGCACCTGCATCGGCTGAGTCTTTCGCTGGCTGATCCGTTGCGCCTCCACGTCTTTCCACTGCTCGAGCGCCGGCGCCTCGATGACGGGATCGGTAAGGAGGAGATAGGCGAGCTGGAGCCCGCGCTCGAGCTCGGCGGGGTCTCCGGAGATGGTGAGCGTCACGGTGTCCGCGCTCATCCCGCTGCGCACGCGCACCTTCGCCCCCGTCATCAGGTCACGGATCTGGGTGCTGGACAACGTGCTCGTCGCGGGACGCTCCCACGCGCGCAGCGCCGCCTCGGTGATTCCGCGGTTTGCCGCCGTCTCCTGGATCTGCCCCCCGGCCAGCGTGATCGCGATGCTCGCTTCATTCTTCCGCTGATCCATCGGCCGGTGGTGGACGCGAACGCCGTTGTCGAGCCACATCGACGTCACGCCGCTCGCGGCGTGCGGGACGCTCTCCACCACGACGCCTTCCCTCGGCCGAGCGGCCAGCAGCATTGCCGCCCGCGCCACGTTGGCAGGCTTGCCGGGCTCGACGGCGACGGCCGCCCGGCCGAGCGCCAGGAAGTCGGCCTCGCTCGGCACGTCGTCACTCGCGGGAAGCTCGGCGATGAAGATCGCGCGGCGCGGATCGAAGGCGGCGGCGAAGGCGTCCGAGACCTCGCGGGCTGTGATGTCGGGAAGCAGCCGTTTCAGCAGCGCGAGCGTCTGAGCTGCTGACATCAGGGAGCCCTGTCGGGTGACATCCTCATTGATCTGGCGCAGCACCTCGCGCGCCGGGCGCGTCGCCTCCCGCCGCACCGCCTCCTCCGCCCCGGCGACGAGTGCCACGCGTGCGTCCTGCAGCTCGCGCTCGCTGAAGCCGTGGAGACGGGCGCGCTGGAGATAGGTCCCGAGGTCCTTCAGCATGGCGCGCCACGTTCCCGGCCGACCCGATGCCTCGACGGTAATCATTCGCATGATGCCCGGCCACTCCTCCACCGACGCCTTCGCCTCGAGGAAGGAGGCGTTGCCCGCCGCGAGCTCCGCGCTCACACGGCGGTTGAACGCCCACGTGCCGATGGTCTCGACCAGGTCGCGCCGCTTCTGGGCGACCGTGGTTACCGGGCCGCGCGGTGCCTCGAGGCGCACGATCGAAACCTCGGCCGACGTCAGCTCGGGGTCGGTCACGACGATGGCCCGTGGCCCCGCGGAGGTTTTGACCCCGGCGTCGCGGGGTGTCGGCCGCTGGACGGGGCGGCCGCCGCCGAACTGCTGCTGGATGACCTCGGCGACCATGGCGGGATCCGTGTCGCCCACCACGATGACCGTCATGTTGCTCGGCACGTACCACCGTGAGTAGTAGTCCTGAAAGTCCGGGCGCGTCACCGACGTGATCGTCTGCTCGACGCCGATGGGGAGCCGCCGGCCGAGCGTCGAGTCGGGGGCCAGCCGTTCGTAGACCTGGTCCTGCACCCGCTGCTGGGCGCTCGCGCGTGCCCGCTTCTCCTCGAGGATGATCTGCCGTTCGCCGTCGATCTCGGTGGCACCCAGACTCATGCGCATGGCCACGTCCGACATGAACAGCAGTCCCTTCTCGACGACGTCGCGTCCCCCGCCGGGTAACGTGAGCTGATACGTGGTCTGATCGAAGCTCGTGAAGGCGTTCTGGTCGCGCCCGAAGGCGAGGCCGAGCGACTGGAAGAAGGGCACGACCGAGCGAGGCGCGAAGTTGGCGGACCCGTTGAACGCCATGTGCTCGAGATAATGGGCAAGGCCTCGCGTCGAGTCGGTCTCGTTGAGTGAGCCGGAGGCGACGTGGAGCCAGATGCTCACGCGGCCCTCGGGATTGCGATGCGGGCGGATGATGTAGGTGAGCCCGTTGGGCAGCGTGCTCATCACGAGAGCGGGGTCGGTCGGCAGCTTCTCGTCGGCGAGCGAAGTGGCGCCGACCAGGCCCAGCGGAAGCAACACCACCAGCATCGACCGGATCAGAAATGTTCGCACACGCATCCTCCTGAGTCTCCGGTCCTGCCTCGGGGCGAGAGCCCGTCCCCAAAAGACAGGCTCTCGCCCGAGGTGGCTAGGCCTTGACGATGCTCTTGGCGACCCGCTTGTCGCCCATCTCGACATACGTGACCATGATCTGGTCACCCGGCTTGAACTGGGCCAGCGCGGCGACGGCGCTCTCCTCCACGCTGAAGGTGATCTGCACAGGCTTCTTGTCGACGATGTGTTTCACGGTCACGGTCTTGGCGGCGTGGTCGACCGCGACCAGCTCGCCGGCGAGGCTCTTCGACGCGGCCGCCGGCGTGGTGGCCGGCGAAGTCGCGGACTTGCCGCTCTGAGCGAAGGCCGGCCCGGCCACGGCGGGGATCGCCACTGCGGCAACCAACAGGCACTTGAACGTCCTCATGTCTCCTCCTCCTGAAACGTGTGTTCCGTCGAGAGCAGATCGAGACCGCGTCCCGACTCTCTCGTTCGCAGGAAGCTACACGCCGACTGTGAGAGACACGTGAGACGGGCATGAAAATTCTCTCATAGTAGACTCGCGCGCAGAGGAGCCAGACCGCCTTGCTGTCGCATCCGGACTACGATCGCCTGCTGATGGGCTCGCCGCTGCGGCGGCCCGGGGTGTGTGTCGCAATCGGCGTGGCGCTCCTCGCCGTGCTGTCCATCGCGGCGAGCGTTCAGCTCGATTTGATCAGAGCCATGCGGTCTGACATCGCGAGCATCTTCTTCCGCGCACTGTGTCTCTCGAGCCTGCTCGCGAGTGTGCCGATCGCGGTGCTCTGGTTCCTCGACCGCCGCGAGCGCGAGACGCCGTGGCTGTTCGCGGTGACGTTCTTCTGGGGGGCGTGCATCGCCACGGGACTGGCGTTACCGTTCAACACCGCGTTTTCTGGGATCGTCGACGCGTGGGTCGCCCAGAATCCGGTCATGGAGCAGGTGCTCGGTCCCGATGCCGGCTCGATGCTCGCGGCGCCGATTTCCGCCCCGATCGTCGAAGAGCTCACCAAGGCCCTGGGGGTGCTCGCGGTCTTCTGGCTGCTGCGCGCCGAGTTCGACAACATGCGCGACGGCTTCGTCTACGGCGCGCTCGTCGGTCTCGGCTTCACGTGGTTCGAGGCGCCGCTCTACGTGGCCCAGGGCTACGCCGAGTTCGGCGTCGCGCCGTGGGGCATGCAACTCGGCTGGCGCTACGCGCTGTTCGGGTTCAGCGGGCACGCGATGTTCACTGGGATCTTCGGTGCCCTGCTCGGGCTGGTGTTCCAAACTCGCCGGCGGTGGCTGCGCATCCTCGCGCCGATCGTCGGTCTCGCGCTCGCCCTCGGGGCACACTTCTGGAACAACGCGCTGCCGCTCCTCTTCGCTCTCGCCGGTGCCGCCGCCGGCGAGCCGCCGCCCTCGGGACACGAGCCGCCGCCCGACGTGGGCTTTCTCCGCGCCTTCGTGAGTGGCAGCCTCAGCGAGCTCACGACCTTCCTGCCGTTCGTCGTGATCATGACGCTCGCCCTGTGGCGCAGTGGGGTGTGGGAACGGCGGGTGATCCGCGAGGAATTGGCCGAGGAGGTCGGGCGTACCGTGAGCCCGGACGAGTACGATCAGGTCGTCCGCGATCGTGCGTTGCGCACGCGCCGCATTGCCCGAATGCACCGCCGCGAATCGGCGGCGCTGGTGAACGCGCAACACGAGCTGGCGTTCCGCAAGCGACGGGTCCGCGACGAAGGCGAGGACCCCGAGCACGACCGGCTCGTCGCCGGCTGGCGCGAGGAGATCCGGCGGCTGCGCGCGGTGGTGTAATCGGCGTCAGTGCCTGTATCGACTTCTGAGGCAGGTAACTTCCGCGCCGAAGAACACGATCATCGACGCGTAGTACACCCACACCGTCACGACGACCAGCGAACCGGCGGCGCCGTAGGTGGATCCGATGCTGGCGCGGCCGAGGTAGAGGCCGATGATGGACTTGCCGAGCGTGAACAGCACCGACGTCGTCACCGCGCCGAACCACACGTCGCGCCAGGCGACCGACGTGGCGGGCAGGACCTTGAACATCAGCGCGAAGAGCAGCGTGATGACGACCACCGACAGCACGGCGTCGAGGGCGTGGAACACACTCGGAGCGTAGCCGAGCGCTCCGCGGGCCGAGTCGCTGACGGCCGACAGCGCCGCGTTGACGAGGAGCGACACGAGCAGCAGGAACCCGATGCCGAGGACCATGGCCAGCGACAGCAGCCGTTCCTTGACGAAGACCCGCACCGCGCTCTCGTGCGAGCTGACGTCGA
>QHTB01000228.1 GCA_003220615.1 Candidatus Rokuibacteriota bacterium | reverse complement strand
TATCTTTTATTATTCTTATATAAGATGTCTAAAAACCCTTCCTTCGCATGCAGACGCGATAGCCCGCTCGATAGGCGGCGTCCTTGGCTCCCCTCGCGTCCATTCCCTCGATTTGAGGATCCGGGGATTGGGTGATCGTTCCGGTCGCGTCCGTACGTTCCGTCGTGTTCCGACCACCCTTTCGGGCGTCCTCGGCACGCGCCTCGTCCTTCGCATTGGGAGACGTCGTTCGGCCTCGCACCGCCTCTCGCGCCTCCTCGTTGCAAGCGATCATGTCGGCAACGGTCGGAACATCGGCGTAGGCAAGCTCGCCGACGACGCATAGCACGGCCATGAGCCCACATGCGGTCAGCGTCTTCGTCATTGGTCATCCTTTCGCATGCGAGTCCTCAGGGCCACGCCACGCCGAAGCTCCGGCTTGCCCATGATGCAGGAAGGCCCTCACGTGGACGCTCCCGCCCACACCGGGGACATCCCCATGCGCGCCAGCGTCGCCATGACCCGTCGAGGCTCCCCCAGATCGCTCCAGGTCACGCCTTTGACGGGAAGGACCGCGAGGTCCGCCGCGCGCGGTGTCAGCACGTCCTTCGAGAAGTCGGCTGGTGGCAGTGCTGAATAGAGCCGCCGAATGCTCTCGGCCTCCCAGGGCGTGCTCACTCGCGACTCGACAGTGACGAAGGCGTCGAAGAGTGTGGGAATCGCCCGCCTGATCAGGGAGATCAGCAGGGACGGGTAGGCCGCGATCACGAAGCTGTTCCAGAAACAGCCGCCGGCCCGCAACGTGTCGGCGAAGGCTCGCAGAGGCTTTTCCCAGAAACTACGCACTTTGAACAGTGGCCAGGCCGATGCCCCCCCGATCATCTCTCCCGCTTCGATCCACCCGTACTCCACCTCGTCGGTGTCAGGCGCAATTCCGAGCACGATCGCCAGCTCCGGCCGGGACACCACCATGGCCAAGGCACCGTCGACGTGCGCCATGAACACGCGGTCGTCGGACACATAGTGATCGGATGGAAAGATCGCGACAGGTCCCTCGGGAGCCATGGTCAGGAGGCGAAGCAACGCGTAGAGAATGGCGGGAGCGCTGCCGCGGTTCTCCGGCTGGATCACCATGCACCGCGGCGAGATGTCAGCCAGCAGCGGCGTGTAGAAGCGTTCGTGGGCACGGACCACCGCGACGAGAATCTGGTCCGACGGGATCACCATTTCGGCCCGTGTGATCGTCTGCTCGAGGACCGTCGCTTGACCCAGGATATCGCAGAACTGCTTCGGCCGTTCATCGCCCGCGATCCGGCGCGTGAGTGCGCGCAGTCTGACGCCGTCTCCGCCGGCAAGAACGAGCGCCCACCAAGACTTCGCACCCGATCCCATCACGTCTGATCCGGCGCCCGCTGGGAGGGCCGCCGCCATTCTCCCCACACGATCATCGACAGGCCCAGCAGGTTCAGCCCGATCGGCAAGATCGTTCTGTCGATCGGAAGTCCTGACATCCAGGACGCGAGGGTCCCGACGACCAGGAGTGGAACGACGACGATGACGGCGGGCGGCCAGACGCGCCGCCACCGCGAAGGAGATGGGCCCCAAAATCGCCCTCCAGTCGATTGTGGAGCAGGATCCACACCAGGAACGCCGCGACGGAGAGCGCCGGTAACCACTGATGCAACCACAGAAGCAACGTGATGATCAATAGCACGCCGGCACGGTGACGAGCGAGTTCACGGCCGACGTCAAGCCGCGCCGCCGTTCTTCCGTTAGGGATCACGGTCCGCGCTCGGGCCTTCGATGCCCTTGACGGCCTCTCCGTCGACGGTAATGAAGATGATTGCCCGCGGCCAGGCCGCACGATTCACCCAGATCGCGGACGCGACCGACCCCGTGCGCGTGTTGAGCCCCTGCCACACGCCGCCGGCCGGGCGACGATCGCGTCGGCTCGTCGTCACCTCACGCTTGCATTCCTCGAAGCCTTCTCGGGCGAGCGCCGTGACGATTTCCTCGGGAGCGGCGATCCATCCGCTCTCGGCTTCCCTCCAGGTCATCCGGCCATCGATGCGAAGCTCCGCGAGCCCGCCTATCGGCAACATCATCGTGTTCTCCTCGGTCGCGGCCGGATCAATCGCGCTGCCGCTCGACCGCCGCGTCGATCCACGCTCTCGCGACGTCGAGCGCGCAACGGTCGGCTTCGTCCCGCGTCGGCCACCGCGCCGCGTTCGTCGCGTAAAGCGGCGTCCGGGGCGACGACCGGTCTTCGGTCCACAGGGACACCACCACCCGGGGAGACCAGGCACCGGTGCTCACGCAGTACGACGCCGGCTCGACTCGATAGCCCTTGTACGTGATTCCATCCTGGAGGGCCTCCGTCGGGGGCGCTTGGGTTCCTCCCGAGGCGACCGTCGCGGTCCGCGGCGCTGCCCGTCGCGTGACGTTCATCGCCTCGCTCCGCTCGACTCCTTCTTCTGGGACAACTCGACCTTGAGGGCACGTCCGTCGAGATCGCTCCCGTGCAGGCGGCTGATCGCGTCCTGAGCCGCCTCAATCGTCTCCATCTCGACGAAGCCGAAGCCGCGCGACTGACCCGCCGGATCCGTGACGACGCGCACGGACGCCACGGTCCCTATCGTCGCGAACGCTTCCCGCAATCGATCCGACGATGTTGCGAAAGCGAGACCGCCGACAAACAGTTTGACAGCCATGATGGGGACTCCTCAGGAAAGCGGGGCGAGGCAGGCCAAGTGTCACTAGGGTCCCGACGCCAGGCGCGTCAGCCAGGGAGACGATGGTGACGGCGACGTGACTTTACCACCTAAACGCGTTTGGATCTATCTTTTATATAATCTATAGCGTGATACCCTTACCGCCGACATGGGCAAGCCTGGTGCCGGCGCGTTCCGACGAACGTGCCCGCCTCGTCCAGGGCGAGGCGCGAAGCGAGCCCGCCTCTGACCATCAGCTTCCCGGTGAACCACCGCGCCCTCGCGTATCTGCTCGGGCAATGGACGGCATTGCGACCGGCCACCCAACGGGCGGTGCTCGAGGCCGAAGACCGTGGATGCATCACCAACGCCTACTACTTCATCGACGTGGACACCTCCATCGCTCGAGAGATGCGGGACTGCTTTCGACGCCGGGCAGACAGGCACGGGATGGAAGGACGACTGTGCACGGTCGCCGCGAGCTCCATCAGCACCCGTCTCTACGTCGCCTGGTGCTCCGCGCCGTGTCCCGTCTGTGGACACCGGATTCGGCCACCCCACCTCGTTCGAGACTCCGGACGCGTCGTCCTGTCGTGTGCCTATTGCCGCTCGCCGGCGCCCGATTGACGCCTCGTCGTCGACCGTCCTTGCTCGAACCGCCCACGTGGTGCCTTCCGTGGCTGCGAGTCCAGCTTCGCATCCGCTTCGCGCTCGGCATCCGCTTGAACAGGTCGACCTGGTTCGACGCATCGGACGCCCTGAAAACGGTACTGGTCGAGCGGCGGCGCATCCGCAGCGCTGGCTGGTTCAACTGAGGCTGCCGACTGGTCAGCTCACCGCCCGACGCGTCGACCGACGACCTCTACGGCTCACATCTGATCTAGACACCAGCTCACCGCACGGTAATTAGACGGCCGCCAGATCAAGGGGTCGAGGTTGCGCGCGACTCAGACCGCGGAGGGCACGGGCGAGATTGGTGGCCGCGGCGGCTGGCGTTGGCTGATCCGGCGGCAGCAGCGACTCGTTGCGGCGTCGGCAAAATCTGCGGAGATGCGTCGGTAGAGATCGGGCCGTTCGCGGGAGATGATGTAAAGGAATCTCGCCTCTCTAGCGGCTTCCTCACCGCCCCCGCAGATAGGGCGAACGATGCGGGGTCGGCCGCGAGACATCGGCCACGTTCATTTCGTGAAGGCGCTGCGCACCCTCGGCGACCGCGCTCCTGATGCTCGAAAAGAGGCTGTGTGATTCTTCGATGACCTCGCCGGCGTAGTTCACGATGCGCCAGCGCCAGCCGGCGTCCTGCGGTGTGGAGATTGCGACGACGTCCACGGCAGTCTCTCCCATTGCGACAGGCGGTGTGGGTCGAGGGCCGCCCGGAGAGGAGCTCGGAAGGCGTGCTGGCCGCGGCCGGCGTTCACCAGTGAAAACGACGCCACTCCAGCTTGAACACTGTACACGATACCGCGGTGTCCGTGCGGCGGTTTCCGTTCCAACCGGCCGACGCCCCAGGTCGACGTCCGTTTCTGAACCCATCCTTCTCGCTGGGCACCCAGACGAGCTCACCCACGGACCGTCGTGGAAACCGCTACGGCACCGGTCACCGGCGTCGGTTTGAGAGGGCGATTCGGCGATTCCCCGTCAGGTCGTGGCGTCCAGGTCCCCGCAGCGTACTCGCGCAAGGCTTGCAGGAGCGCCGAGCGCAGCGTGGTCCCCTCGCTCACGGCACGGAGGCGCGCGGCCCTCTGAAGGTCACGCGGGATGCCATGCAGCAGGTAGATGCCTGTGGTGGCCAATCGGGCGAGCACGCGGACCGGCATTGGAGGCCTCCTTCACGCTACGGGTGAGACGCGGCGGCAGAGGCCTCGCGTCCTTGCTGTCTCGTTCCAGGCAAGGTTTGGATAGCCGAGAGCATCCAGAAGTTGAGGCCAGCTGGGCGCGTGAACGTCCAGAATTCTTCGACGTCCTTCGGTTTCACGCTCGAGCCGTTCACGAGGCCGTCAGTCACCTCGTCGACCATGTAATCGACCATCGAGCCGCGGATGTACGACGTCACGTAATCCTGATCACGCTCCTGCCACGCTTCGGTGATCTCGGCGCGAATGTCGATGTCATCGAAGCGATTCAATTGCCGGGCATTCCGCAACCGATCGCACCGCACTTGCAGCTCGCCATACATCTCCGGCGAAAGTCGATCACGGAGAACGCCCATGTCCCGAGTCGTCCACGCGTTCTGCACGTCGCGGAACATCATCCCCGTGTAGCCGGCGAATTTGGCCGGATCAAACCGGGCGTCCGTCCGACGGATGTCGCGAACTCCTCGGTCCAGGCTCGAGTCACCGGGCGGCGACGTATCCGGACTGCTCGGGGCACTCGCGACCGCCTGCATCGCCTGCGCAGGGGCGGATGCGCGACGGCGCAGGAACGTCACCAAGAGAATGATCACACCGCCGATGAACAACGGGTCGAGGGGGCCCCAGGGGACCCCGAAGAGCGAGCTGCCGATCAGGCTACCGGCCGCGGAGCCGGCGAGCATGCCCATCCAGCCACCACAGCGACGCGTCGGGGGTGCTGGCAGCGCAGTCACTGGCGCAGGCGCTGGTTCAGGGCGTTCAGGAACTGGCCGGGCGGGGGCCGATTGCGAGCGTGAGCCGCGACTGCCGAGCGTTCCGGCGTTCGCATCCGGGCGATCGCTGGCGGCCGTCGAATTGCCGTCGGCGGGGATCATGAGCGTCCCGACGAACACGCCGACCCGGGGACGATCAGAACGCACTTCGTCATCGACACCTCTTGGCCGCCACGCTCAACGCATCTATGAACTGTAAAAGCCCGACGCTCTGCTCACTTCCAGGGCCGCGACCGACAGCAGATCGTCAATCCCGGTGGTCCTTCTCAACGTGCTGGCCCTGACGCGTCCTCCTCCGCATGTGAGGGGCAGCCTTGGCCTGCCCCTCGCCGATAAGATCTGAGGAGAGCCCCGGTCATGTCCCTGGGTTATATTATATATTTATAATCTGAAATATAATATAGCAACGACACGCATCCGCGGGGGAACGGCGAAATGGAAGCACCACAGACTCTGAGGCAAGCCGCCAAGCTGTGGCAGAGGAGATCGATCCGGAGCTCGGCCAGCCGCATAACGACCTCGGGATCGACGAGGCCATTCCCGGGCTGCATGGCGCGCTCTACGTCCCCGCCAGACTTTTACAGAAGGCTAACGAAGCACCGCTTGCCGGCGTCCTTACGCACGATCTAGAGCACGACGATCCCGGCCACGTGGCCAAGGCGCCGGGCGCGGGTTTGAACACCGACTTGGTCATCGTCGATCAGATCACTTCCGGCGACAAGACTGGGCCGACCACCAGCGCATTCGGGCCGATCGGTGTCGTGGATTCGGCGGCGGACTCGGGAAGACCACTCAAATTCCGGGTGAATAGCGCCTTTCATCGCGAGCTCCGGCGGCGAGTCGACGAGTATTTCCGGAGCACCGGCCGTCGGCAACGCGACTGCTGGCAGATGTACTTGAAGACGGCGGTCATCCTCGCCGGCCTAGTGGTCTCCTACCTGCTGCTCGTGTTCGCCGCCCACGCCTGGTGGCAGGGCGTGCCGCTCGCCATCCTGCTCGGATTCGCGGCCGCCGGAATCGGATTCAATGTGCAGCATGACGGCGGGCACCACGCGTATTCCGACTCCCCCTGGGTCAACAAGCTGATGGCGATGATGCTGGACCTGATGGGGGGCAGCTCGTACTTCTGGCGCTGGAAGCACGGCGTCTTCCATCACACATATGTCAATGTCACCGGCCATGACGCGGACATCAACCTCGGCCTGCTCGCCCGGGTGACGCCGTATCAAACGCGGCTCGCCTTTCACCGGTGGCAACACCTCTACGTCTGGCCGTTCTACGGGTTGCTGGCGGTCAAGTGGCAGTTCGTCGACGATCTCCGAAGACTCATGACGGGCCGGATTGGCAGCCACCGAGTCCGCCGCCCCACGGGTTGGGACCTCGTCGTTCTGGTGGCCGGTAAGGCGACCTTCTTCGCCTGGGCGTTCGGGGTTCCGGTGCTCTTCCACTCCGTGCAGGCTGTCCTCGGCTACTATGCGATCGCCGCGGTGGTGCTTGGGGCCACCCTGAGCGTGGTGTTTCAGGTGGCGCACTGCGTAGAACAGGCGGCGTTCCCCCTGCCCTTCGCGGGCACAGGGCGTATCGACCAGGCCTGGGCCATCCATCAAGCGGAAACGACCGTGGACTTCGCCCGGCCCAGCCGGCTCGCGGCGTGGCTCCTCGGCGGTTTGAACTTTCAGATCGAACATCACCTGTTCCCGAGGATCAGTCACGTCAACTACCCGGCGATCTCGAAGGTGGTGGAACAGACATGTCGAGACTTTGGCGTCCCATACACCGAGCACAGGTCGCTCTGGGAAGGCCTGACCTCTCATTTCCGTTGGTTACGGCGCATGGGGATGCAAACACGATGACCGAAAGCTGAGTAGCGCGCAGCGGGATGGCCCCTCCGTCGTCTGACGGGACAAGCTCCTCGAGGGCAAGCGGCCGAGCTCGCGGCCGCGAGCTCGGTCTGGTGACTCCTTCGTGAGCGCGAAGAGCGCCTTCGCATACGGCGCGGCCGCTCGCCGTTGCTTCACCGGCGAGGCCCGCCGGCGCCCGGATTCAGCGCCGGCGGCTCGAGGCTAGAATTCCCCGCCGTGCCCCATCGATGGGTCGGCCTTCGCGGCCTCGGGGATGTCCGTGACGATTGCTTCGGTCGTGAGCAGGAGAGACGCGATCGAGGCTGCGTTCTGCAGGGCAACGCGCTCAACCTTGGTCGGGTCGATGATCCCCGCCTGCA
>QHTB01000171.1:7447-47789 GCA_003220615.1 Candidatus Rokuibacteriota bacterium | reverse complement strand
GAAGGGAGCCGTCATCTCCCACACGATATAAATCGAAAAGCCTACCGACAGTCCCGCGAGCAGCGTTTTCACTCCGAGTAACCGTTTCGATCTGGCGAGCACCCGATGCCGGCGATCTGACCCGATCCAGCGCACGCGGTAGCGCGTCGGGGGGACGCCGGCGCCTCGCGCCACCGTCAAGTTCACCGACAGCTGCCCTGGCGAGCACGCCAACGACGCGCTCGCAATCGTCTCCACTACCGACGCCACGAAATCGTCGGCGCGCCTAGAGGACCCCTATCGAACGATCGAGTCGAAGAACATCACACGCGCGTGCCTCCACTCGACGGGAGCGAGCATGAAGCGCCACGAGGACGGCGAAAACAATCGGCGTTTCGCGTGTGGCATACGCGTTGCTCGTCACCCCACCAAACGGCCTCAGGCTCGGGCCGCGCTCAAAAGGAGGCACGCCGCCGTGCGTAAGCTCATCTTCGCGATCAGCAGTCTCGTGCTGGTCCTCGTTCCTGCTGCGATTCTGTACTCGAAGAGACCCACAGCCATCGCTTCCACCGGGGCCGTGAAGACGTTCGCCGTGGAAGCGCGCATGTGGGGCTGGACGCCAGCCACCATCGAAGTCGAAGAAGGCGATCGCGTCGTGCTCGACATCACCACCAAGGATGTCAAGCACGGCCTCAACATACCCGCCCTCGACCTCGACGTCGAGCTCCCTGCCGGGAAGACCACGCATGTGGAGTTCGTCGCCAAGCAGAGCGGCGACTACCGCTTCATGTGCAGCCGGTGGTGCTTCGCCGATCCGGCCAAGAGCACCGGCCACAACTACATGGAAGGCAAGCTGATCGTCCGCCCCAAGGCGGGGACGACTCACACCATCGAGGTGACCGAGTTCTACGGGAAGTTCTTCGACCCGCGCGTGATGCACGTGAAGCCCGGTGACAGCGTCCGCTGGGTCATGGGGTCGCGCGCCCACTCGTGGCACACGGTCACGTCGTGGGCGGATTCGCCGATGCCGTTCGACTCGGGCGTGTTCAAGGACGTGTACGAGGTCAAGTTCGACAAGCCGGGCCTCTACAAGTACTTCTGCCACGTCCACCCGCTCATGCGCGGCATCGTGGCCGTCGACGCTCAGCTGCCTTCGGAGAAGGACCAGCAGCGGTTCCTGGTTTACCCGCCGGAAGACGGCATCCCGGGTCCGACGCCCAAAGTGGCGGGCGTGGGCGAGGTGTGGGCGGTGCTGCAGTGGGCCGAGCACCCCGAGAAGAAGTGGCCCGGCGCGACCGTGGTGATCGACTCGGCGACCTGGCAGATCAAGGACATCATCACCGCCGAGCACAGCAATCCGCACGGCCTCTTCACGAACAAGACCGAAGACAAGGTCTGGATCACGAACTGGCAGTCGCGCTCGATCCTGACCATCGACCGCAAGACGCACAAGGTCATCAATCGCGCCTATCCGGGCGACTCGATCGCCCACGCCCTGATGCACCCCAACGGGGAGAAGCTCTACGTCTCGCGGGCGTCCGAGAACCTCATCTCGGTGCTCAATCCCGAGACGCTCAAGACCACGAAGGACATCCAGCTCGACAACGGCCCGCACGGGATCTGGATCACCCCCAACGGCAAGTGGTTGGTGGCCGCCGCTGTCCTCGACGACAAGCTGTCGGTGATCGACGCCGAGAAGGATGAGTTCTCCTATTCGATCCCGACCAAGCGGCTGCCGCTGTTCGCGTTCACCACGCTGGACAGCCGATACGGCATGGTGGCCGCGGCGCTCGACAAGACCGTCCACATCGTGGACCTCAACGCCAAGAAGCAGGTGGCGGCGATCGAGGCCGGCGCGTTCCCGATCTGGCCGGCGCCGGCGCCGGACGGCAAGCACATCATGGCCATCAACACCGGCACCCACGACATCTCGGTCATCGAGATCGACACCTGGAAGATCGTCAAGACGATCCCGAATGTCGGCTGGGGCGCCCACGGTATGAGCTTCGGCCTGAAGCAGGGTGGCGGCTGGTACGGCTACGTCGTCAACAAGTTCACGCACTACATCACTGTGGTGGACATGCAGTCGTTGACGGTGGCTGGGTACATCCCGCTCCCGCCGGGCTACTACGGCGGCATCAGCCCCCTGGCGTTCCCGAGGGTGAAGTCGGTGGCGTACCCCTATCCTTGATGAACACCCAGACCATGGCGACACGATTTTGCAGCCTGGTTGCTTCAGTCGTGGCGACCGTGGTGATCGGTGGAGCAGTCACGAAGGCGGATGCAGGGGCGGCGGGCGGGCATCACTCGCACGCCGCCTCTGCCACGCAGCAAGAGTTGCTGGAGCAGTATTCGAAGCTCGTCGCTGCGCTCGACACGATGGCGACGCATGACCCCGCGACCGTCGACGCGGCGATCGTCAGTGGCCGGCCGGTGCTCCTGGCCTTCCTCGATCGGGGATGCGTGGAGTGTCTCCGGATGATCCCGGTGGTCGCCCAGCTGCAGAAGGACCTCGCCAAGACCGTCGAGATCATAGTCGTCGACACCGACGACAAGAGCGAGGGCTTCCGCAAGCTCTATCGGCGCTTCTCGGTGTGGGCCGGGCCGGCGTTCGTCGTGCTCGGTCGAGACGCCAGGCGCGTGGAGCGCCTGATCGGGCCCCAGCCGGAGGCGTCGTTGCGGGCTCGTCTGGAGTCGGTGAGTGCGGACGGCACGCCCGCCATGGCTCAGGAGCGCGGACGCCCGAGCCACAGCCCGGCCCCGATCGCGCCCAGCCCCCACAAGGTGAGCGTCAAGCCCACTCCGTAGCGTCGTCCTTTCGATGCCCCGCATGCCCTTCACTGCCGCAAGAGTTCCAACACTCCAACTGTGACGGCAAGAGCCGCCATCGCGAGAAGCGCGCTGAGGACGAGATCACTCGGACGCCAGCTCCGCATGGGAGGTCGTTGCGCCGGCGATCAGCGGCCGAAATTGGTGAGCGGAGTCTCGAGCGGCGCCTGGCGGTCGACATCGAATGAGAGAGAGCGCCGAACAGTGGCAAGATCCCGCTCCGAGTTGAGGGCCGGATGCACGACAGCGGCGTCGACTTCGGACGCGAAGATCAGCCAAGCGCTGGTGATCGCATAGTGGAGACGTGTCTCCCCCACGCGATCAACCGCGAGGAACAGCCGGTGGCGCCGCTCATCCCAGACCGCGATTGCGAAAATTCCAGTGAACAGATCGAGGGCGCGCTCCCCGTAGTGTTCCCACGCGTGGGCGACGACTTCAGCGTCTGAGTATGTGCGGAAGCGGAGCCCGGCCCTCAGCAAGGCATCACGAACGGGCGGAGCATTGGAGATCCGCCCGGCCAGCACGACGCGCACGGATTGCTCCTCATTCGTCGCCGGCTGATCCGGTCCCTGCGACGCAGCGACCGCTGGGCCGGCGATGCCAAGGCCGACGCCCCCGTCGACGTAATACCCCCACGCGTGACTACTTCGATCATCGAGACGACGCGTCATGTGCTCGACGACACTCGGGTCGGGTCCCCGATCGGACAGCGCGATGACGCCGGCGATGCCGCAAACGGGCGCCGACTCTCCATTCATCCGTGCCACGGCTCCGAGTCGAAGGAACGTGCTCACCGTGCATCTCATGGGCTGCCTCCACCGAGCATGAGCGTGTGACGTGCGCTTGGGCAAACCGGATCGGCAATGCGGCAACCGACCGGCGCGGGGTTCGAGAGACCAAAGGCCACCGCGGCCGGCATAGCGACGCCGGAGCACGGCGGGCACGTGCAGCAGGCTAGGCTGTGGGCGGGGCTCGGGCGCTCCGTGCGGAGGGATCGGCGAGATCGCCACCCGTATCGTCGGCGAGGACGACGACGGCAACGACGATTTCGCTACAGCGGCGATCACTGAGGACGATGCGGTCGATGACGGCCTGGAAGGTCAGGAGCGCGAGGATGTCATTGTCGAGTTCGGCATCGTAGACACCCTCTGTCCACGCCTCGTACGTACTGGCGCAGGCGAAGGGCGTCAGGGCGACCAGGCCGATCAGGACAACAGCGATGACTGCGAGGGCTCCGCGCATCGTGTATCCACCTCGTGCAAGGATCGCGCCCCGTCCAAAGTATCGGTGCCACAACGCGGACGATGTCGCCGTGCAACGAAGGCCTCCGTATTGCCGACATCATCTTCTGGTCGATGGGGGCTTCGCCTGCGACGAATCTCGCTTTTTTTGGCCGGGAATGCGGGTCCCTTTCGTAGACTCATTCGAATGGGGACTCGAAGCGTCATCGTCTTCATCGTATTCGTCGCGGCAGGGCTCGCCGCGCCGGTCGTGTGGGCCCAGGGGACGGACGACGTCTACGGCGAGTTCGTCTATCCACTCGTGACGCGTCGACCCTTCCTCGACCGCGAATTCGAGCTTCGAGTCGATCACGAAAAAGGCCCTGCGGGCCGGGTCACCGAAGTGCGTGGTTCCCTCGAGATTCCCGTTCTGCCGCGATGGCGTGTGGGTCTGGAGATTCCGCTGGTGTTCACCGACCCGCGCGATCAGCGATCGATGGGCGGCGTCGGCGATCTGACGCTCGAGAACAAGTTCCTCCTGCACAAGTTCGAGCAGCGTCCCGGGCAAGTGGCGGCCGGCTTCGAAATACGCCTGCCCACCGGCTCGGAGCGTCGTGGCCTCGGAGGCGAGGCGGCCATCGAACCGTTTCTCACGGCCGGCATCGCGTTCGGGCCTTTCGATTTCATGGCCGAGATCGCCTACGACTTCAACGTCAACGCCAACGTCCCCGGTCCCAACAGGCAGGAGCTCAAGGCTGGGTTGGCGACGGGCTATCGGCTGAGTCGCTGGTTTTTGCCTCTCCTCGAGCTGTCGACCCGCACGGTGACCCGGGGGGCAGAGGACGACCCGCTCTTCCAGGCAACCCAGGTTTCTCTGACGCCGGGGTTCAACGTGCGGCCGTGGCCGGAGACGACGTTCGCGGTCGGCATCGAGCTGCCGGTGACGCACGTCAGGGAATTCGACTATGCCCTGCGCGCTCGCTTCATCCGGGACTTCTAACGTGCTGCGACGGACTGAGCGGACACACCCGCCACGGGTCAGGAGCGCGGCCGCCCGAGCCACAGCCCGGCCCCGATCGCGCCGAGCCCACAGAAGGTGAGCGGCAAGCCCAGGCCGTAGCGCTGGCGCTGGCGGGCCTTCTGGCGGAGCGCCCGGAGCACCAGTCGGTCACCCGTGACCATTTCCTGGCGCCCGGCGATGTACTGGCGCAGGCGCTCCTGCATGTCGGCCGACATCACGCGGCGTCCCCATTGAACGTCGTCCCGCATCTGGGTGACGCGCGCAAGCTCGGCTTCGCCCTCGGCGACGCCCTCACGACTTTCCGCGTACTCCTCGCGCTCCTCATGGTCCAGAAAGGCGAGCGCGGCGCCGGGCACCGCGTGCTCCACGGCGGCGAGCCACGGCTGGTCCATGGCCGGGAACGCCAGCAGTGACCCTCCCGCCAGCGCGATGACGGCACCCGACGTGATCAGCACCCCGGCGAGCGCGCGGACGCCGTGCTCGAGGACCCGCCGTCGGAGCACGACGACACCGAGGACGATCGCCACCGCCGCGAGTATCACGCCGAACGTGGTGACGATCGCGGCGCCGGTCGGCAGGTCCCACGTCCACGCCGCCAGGATCCCGAACGCGCTGGCAATGAGGCCCAGGCTCCATCCGATGACGAGACGACTCAGCACGCCGCGGGCCAGGAGCGCGCCCACAACAGCAGGAATGATCAGGTACGAGAAGACCAGGAGCACGCCGGCCAGCCTGACCGAGCTCGTCACGACGAGGCCGAAGGACGTGTAGAACACGAAGTCCCAGACGGCCACGGCGCGTCCTCGCGCCCGCGCGCCGGCCGGGTCGAGCGAGATGTCGAGGAGCGGCCGTCGGATGAGCCAGTGGATCACCCCGAGGGCGGCGTAGAGGAGCGCCACCGTCGCGACCTCGCGCGGAGTGACGGTCAGGATGCTGCCGACGAGCAGTTGCTTGATGTGCTCGCTGCCCTGGGGAGCACGGTCCACGACGAGCACGGCCACGGCGGCCGAGACGGCGTAGACGATCCCGATGACCGCTTCCGCCGGGACGGGCGCTGCGTGAAGCCGGCTCAGGGCGAAGACGGCGGCGCCGCCGATCGTGAAGGCGAGCGCGTACCAGTAGGCGGGATCGCTCTGGATGGGATGCCCGGCCAGGACCGCCACCGAGATGCCGAGGGCCGCGATCTGGGCGAGGGCCAGATCGACGAAGATCACCCCGCGAGCCAGGACGTGGAGCCCGAGATAGACGTGGATGCCGGTCAAGACCAGACAGGCGAGGAAGGGGACAGCGAGAAGGTCGAGCACCTGCGCTCAGCTCGTCCCGGCCAGGGCGGCCGTGAGCCGCGTGATGTTGACCTCGAACAGCCCGAGATAATCACGGGCGGCCGGATCGGCGCCCACCGAGGGGACCAGTGTGACCGCGCGGGCGCCGCTCCGGCTGGCGATCTGGCCCACGACGGATTCGTTCGAGTAGGGCTCGGCGATGAGCACTTTCACCCCGGCCTCCTTCATCCGCTGGGGCAGGGTCGCCAGCGTGGCCGGGGTGGGGGGCACGCCCGGCGTCGTCTCGACGGTCGCCACGACGATGAGCCCGAATCGGCGAGCGAAGTACGGCCAGGTGTCGTGGACTACGACGACCCGCCTTCCTTTATATAGCGCCATCCGGCGCTGCCAGTCGGCGAGCCGCTCGTCCAGCCGGGCCAGGAACCGCCGGCGGTTGTCCTCGAACACCGAGCGGTCGGCCGGCTGGAGCCGGGCCAGCGCGGCCTCGATGTCACCGGTGATGGGCCTCGCGTTCTCCGGGTCGAGCCAGTAATGGGTGTTGCCGAAGCCATGCACGTGGGTCACCCCGCTCTCGCGCAGCCGCGGCGTCTCGGTCTGGAGCAGTTCCACGTGCGCGGAGACGTCGAGGTCGTGCCGACGGCCGGCGGGGCGCTGATCGCCGGCCGCCTGCAGCGCCCGCGTGAGCCAGGGCTCATGGTCGAGCCCGATGCGCACGAGGAGATCAGCGGCCCGGAGGCCCGCGATCTGTCCGGGCTTGAGATCGAGCGTGTGTGGATCTTGAAGCGGTGAGGCGAGGCTCTCGACGCGGACCCGGTCACCGCCCACGACCTCGACCAGCGCCTTCAGATCGGTGGACGTCGTCACGACGTTGACGGGGCCACCGGCAACCCCGCTGCCGGTGGCTGCGAGCGTGACGGCGAAAGCGAGGACCCTGAGGAGCGCTACGATTTCTTGGTAAAGGCCGACTTCGGGACCATGCAGTGCACGCCCTTGCGGACGTCCACGACCTGACTGACGCGGCAGTCGCCGATCATCGACGTGAGCGAGTACGCCTCGTAGCGGTCCATCGGGACCATCTTCTGGGTGGAGAGGAAGTCCACGGTCTCGCGGACGGCGTTGACCATCGCTTTGTTCAGGTCCTCGTCGAACCCGGTCATGATCCAGTGCGTCTTCGTCTCGATGCGCGGCCACTCGACCTTCATGTCCTTGCGCACGATGGGCTGGAGCACGATCTCACGGTACGAGCACTCGAGCGCGGTCAGGTTGACCTCGCCGTTGCCCTGACGGCAGTGCGAGTCGCCGGTCCAGATGAGGCCGCCCTTGAGGAAGATCGGGACGTAGATGGTGCTCCCGGCCTGCAGCTCGTTGATGTCCATGTTGGAGCCGTTCTTCCAAGGCCGCAGCGTGGAGACGGGCGCCATCGGATCGTCCTTGACGCCGCCCTTGCGGGGCGAGGGATCGTTGGGATCGATGCCGACAGCAAGCGTGCCCGGGAAGGGGGCCAGCTCGATGTTCACGCCGGGCTTGAACTCGACGCTCTTCTTCTTGGGGTCGAGCGTGAAGAACTTGATGAACCCGTTCGGCATCTCCGGCGCCAGCGCGCCGATCGTCGGGAACTCCGTGCCGGGCAGGTTGAAGTTGATGGCGAAGTTCTTGGGGACGATCTTGAGGATGCGAATTTCCATCACGTCGCCCGGCTCGGCGCCGTTGACGTAGATCGGTCCCGTCATCGAGTGCGGCCCACCGCCGGGATTGGCCTTGCGGAGCGCCACGATCTCGTCCATCGTGATCCCGGGCTTCACCTTGTCGTGCGAATGCATCATCGTCTCGACCGACACGACGTCGCCGGAATCGATCGTGAGCTTCGGCGGCTCCTTGGGATCGAGCCAGCCCCACTGGACGGTCTCGAGGGCGGCGGCCAGACGGTGCTGCTTGTCGCCGCTCTTCGTCATCTCCCTCTTGTCCTCGCTCTTCGGCTGGGCCAGCGCGTAGAAGCCCACGGCGAGCACGACGGCGATCACACCACCGACGACGAGCGTTCGCTTCATGTCGCCCCCTCCTTGAGGAAAAGACGGCGGGATTCTAGCATGCTAGGATCTGCGGCGATGGCGCTCCAGATCGATCCCTCGCGCGATGCGCTCGTCGTCGTCGACGTGCAGAACGACTTCTGCCCCGGCGGCTCCCTCGGCGTGCCCGACGGCGATGCCGTCGTGCCGGTGCTCAACGCGTACGCCGCGCGCTTTGCAGCCGCCGGCGCACCCGTGTTCCTCACGCGCGACTGGCATCCGGTGCGGACGAAACACTTTCAGGCCGGGGGCGGCCTGTGGCCGCCTCACTGCGTGCAGGGCACGCCGGGAGCGGACTTCCATCCCGCGCTCGCGCTGCCGCAGGACGCCACGATCGTCTCGAAGGGCATGGACCCCGGCGAGGACGCCTACTCCTGCTTCCACGGCGAGACGGAGGACGGCATGCCCTTCGCCGCGGCGCTGGGCGAGCGCGGGGTGAACCGGATCTTCGTCGGCGGCCTCGCCACCGACTACTGCGTGAAGGCGACCGCGCTCGACGCGTTGAAGGAAGGCTTCGAGGTCGTCGTCCTCGAGGACGCCAGCCGTGCCGTCGACTTGAAGGCCGGCGACGGCGACCGCGCGATGGCCGAAATCGTCGCCGCCGGCGCCCGGCGCGCGCGCCTCGAGGACCTCACCAGGTGATCGCCGCCGGCTCTGGCCTGGCCGTCGGGGCCGCGCCCTCCGACGCCGCGCTGGAGGCCTCCCTCGACGCGATGGCCTCGAGCGGCGCGGATCACGCCGACCTCGTCCTCGTCTTCGTCTCCGGCGACACGTTTCCCGCCGCCCACGAGATGCTGCACGCCGTTCGCCGCGTGACCGGGGGCCGCGTCCTCGTCGGAGCCAGCGGCGCCGGCGTGCTGAGCGAGCGGCGTGAGGTCGAGGGCGAGACCGCCGTCTCCGTGCTCGCGGTGAGAGACGACCGCCTGGTCGCCACGCCCTTCCTCGTGCCCGACCAGGGCGCCGGCGACGCCGACGTCGCCGTTGCCGTGGCCGCGCAGGCTTCGGCCACGCTCGCCGAGGGCGGCTGTCTGATGCTCTTGCCCGACGTCGCGGGCTTCGAGCCATCGACGCTGCTCGGCGGACTCGACGCCGAGCTGGGAGCCGTGCCGGTCGTCGGTGCGCTGGCGGCCGGCAGCCCCACGTTCCAGCTCTTTGCGACCGATGCCACGCGCGGTGCGCTGCCCGGCGTCGCCCTTTCCGGCGCCCGGCCGATCATCGGTGTGGCCCAGGGCTGCACGCCGATCGGTGAGCCCTACGTCATCACACGGGCCAACGGCAACGTCGTGCTCGAGATTGGAAGTCGCCCGGCGCTCACCGTGCTGCGTGACGCGGTGACGGCGACCCCAGGTGGGCCGGAGCGCGCCCAGCGGGCCGGCATCTTCGCTGGCCTGGCCGTCGATCCCGCCAAATCTCCGCTCGAGCGCGGGGATTTCCTGGTGCGGAATCTCGTCGGCGCGGACCAGTCCTCCGGCGCCATCGCGGTCGGCGACGCCGTGCGCGTCGGCCAGACCATCCAGTTCCAGCTCCGCGACGCCGACGCGTCGCGTGAAGACCTCGAGCTGACGCTTGCGGGTGTGGCGCACGAGCTCGACGGGCGGCGCCCGGCGTTCGGTTGCTACTTCGATTGCGCCGGGCGTGGCCAGGGGCTGTACGGGGTTCCGGACCACGACGTCACGCTGATCAAGAAGCACCTGGGAGCGTTCCCGCTCGCCGGCTTCTTCGGCAACGGTGAGCTCGCGCCGGTCGGACGCCGGAACTTCTTCCACACCTATACGGGTGTCCTCGTCGTCTTCCCCGCCTGATCCTGGCCGTGCGAGGTATCGAGCAGATCCCGTGGCTCTACGATGCGTTTGCCGCGCTGTCGGACTGGCGGGGACTCCGTCGATGGCGCCAGTGGCTGGCCGGTGGCGCGCGCGGCCGCGTGCTCGACGTCGGCTGCGGCACCGGCCGCACCCTGCCGTACTACTCGGCCGACGTGACGGTGATCGGTGTCGATCCGGCCCGCGACGTGCTGAAGCGCGCCGCCCTCAGGAGCCCGAGCGCCCGGCTCGTCCAGGCCCGCGCCGAGGCGTTGCCGTTCCGTGATGGCGCCTTCGACACCGTGGTGAGTGGCCTGGTCTTTTGCAGCGTCGGGAACCCGAGACGGGGCTTCGCCGAGATCCGTCGCGTGCTCGCGGCCGCCGGCGAGCTCCGCATGATGGAGCACGTCCGTTCGCCGGTGCCGTGGCGCGCGCGGCTGGAAGACCGCATCCAGCCGCTGTGGACCCGCCTGACCGGCGGCTGCCATCCCAATCGCGACACCGAAGCGGCCGTCGAAGCCAGCGGCTTCCGGATCGCGCGCGCCACGCGCCGGGCGGAGGGCGTCATGCGGTGCTTCGCCGCGCGGGTAGAATGAGCCATGGAAATTTCTCGTCGCGGGTTGCTCCAGGGCGCGATCGCGACGAGCGTGCTCGCGGTCGGTGACCGCGTGGCGGCCGCGGGCCCGGCACGAGTCTTCGTGGTGAAGGGGACGGATCGCGCGCGTGCGGTGGCCGCCTGCTTCGACGCCGCTCAGTTCACCGCCTGCGACGAGCGAGCCGTCGCGATCAAGGCCAACTTCAACAGCGGCGACGCCTTCCCGGCGTCCACTCACCCCGCCACGTTGCGCGCGCTGCTCGGAACGCTGAAGTCTCGCCGCGCCACCCAGCTCACGCTGGCCGAGCGCTCGGGGATGGGGGACACGCGGAACGTCCTGACGTCGACGGGAGCCGCCGACGTCGTGAAGGACGCCGGCGCGCAGCTCGTCGTCCTCGACGAGGTCGAGCGCGAGGCGTGGGCGCCGATGCGGGGCGCCCACTGGCCGAACGGGTTCCACGCCGCCCGTGTGTTCACCGACGCCCCGTGCGTGGTGCAGACGATGTGCTGCAAGACCCATCGCTTCGGCGGGCACGTGACGCTCTCACTCAAGAACACAGTGGGGCTCGTGGCCAAGACCATCCCGGGCGACGGCCACAATTACATGCGAGACCTCCATCGCTCCGAGCATCAGCGGGCGATGATCGCCGAGGCCAATCTCGCGTGGCGGCCCGCGCTGAGCGTGATGGACTGTCTCGAAGCCTTCGTGGACGGCGGGCCCGAGGCGGGGCGGCGCGCGGCTCCCGGCGTGTTCCTGGCCAGTGAGGACCGCTGCGCCCTCGACGCCGCGGCGATCGCGCTCCTGCGCTTGCACGGCATGACCGGCCCCGCGGCCCGGGGTCCGATCGGAGAGACGGCCCAGCTCGCGCGCGCCATCGCGCTCGGCGTGGGCCAGCCGCCGGCCAGCGTGGCGGTCGTGCCCGTCGAGCCGTCAGCGCGCGACGTGGCTCAGCGGATCGGCGAGCTCCTCGCCCGCGGCTGACGCGTCGGGCCGCACGCCTCACACCGCGTAGCGGCTCCGCACCAGCTCGAGGACCCGGGGCCGTGAATCGGTGGCTGCCGAGTCATGCTCGACGGCCGCGACCTCGTCGGCCAGCTCGCCGTCCTTGATCTGGTTCAGCATCCACGCCGAGTAGTCGCCGCGCTTCAGGTGGTGCGCCCACGTCGCCTCGTCGACGCCCTCGGCCAGCTCGCAGAACCGCTTGAGGTTCGCCGCGCGAAGATTGAGCGCCGCCTGGGGCCCGCGGAAATAGAAGCTGCGATCGGGCGGCAGCTCGCCCTCGGCGTACTTGCGTACGTGCCGGCGGTGCTGCACCTCGCGCCGCGCCACCCGGAACCTGACGGGCACGGCACCGCTCCCGATCTTCGTCAGGAGCACCTCGCCCCGCGTGAGCGGCCCGCCCGCGACGTCGGGAATGCGACGAACCGGCGCGCCCTCGGACCGGAGCGTGATGAGCGCCGCGCGAAACGCCTCGAGCTCGGTGGACGCCACCGCGCTGACGCCGCGTCGGACGTCGGGTGCCAGCCGCTCGGCCGAGAGCGTGATGAGCATCAGCGACTCCGATCCCCGGCGCAGCAGCTCGGCGGCGGACGATCCCTCGGCCGGGGCGATGTGGTCGGCCTCGTCCACGATGAGCCAGTGCGGCAGTCCGCTCGCGCTCCGCGCCGCGGCCACCGCGCCCAGCGCTTGCGTCGCGTAGACGACCTTCTCGGCCATCGTCAATCCGGAGAGATTGAGGACGAGGCGCGCGCTCGGCTGACGCAGGAGCTGGCGCAGCTCGTCGGCGATCGGGAGCGTCTGGTGGGACTTGCCGCCCAGGGCGACGACGCCTTCGAGCTCCGTCAGCGTTTCGTGATCACCTTCGGGATCGAGCAGACAGAACGAGCGCTGCGCGTAGACGAGCCTCTCGACGACCACGCCCGTGAGCGTCGACTTGCCGGTGGCCGACGGACCAATGACCAGGAGCCCGCTGCCGTGAGCAGGAATCGTGACGGACTCGCCCGACGCCGTTCGTCCGAGCGTGAGGTGGTGACGGGCCAACCCCCCGACGAGCGCCGCGGCGTCGGCCACGACGTGTTCCTCGATGAATTCCACGACGCCGGCCGGGCCCTTGCCGCGCGTGACGTGGTCCGCCCGCTCGCGCAGTGCCGGGACCGCGTCGGCGACGGCCACCGAACATTCGCACAGGGCCAGCAACGCGTGATCGTTCTCGGCGTCGCCGATGCCGCACAGGTTGTGGGGCGAGAGCTCGAACGTGGTCAGCGCCGCCAGGAGCCCCGTGCCCTTGGTGACGCCGCCGGGCAGCAGCATCAGCGAGCCCTTGTTGAACACCAGCGTGCGCTCGACGCCGGTCTCCCGGATGGCGGCGAGCGCGGCCTCGGCGTACGGCTCATCGGTGGCCACGATGGAGCTGCCGAGGTCGAAGCTGACGCCGCGGAGGCGCAGCGCCTCGACCAGCGCGGCCTCGGGTGGATCGCCGAGCGTTCGCACTTCACGCCGAGCCGGCAGGTACAGCAGGCCACCATTCTCGGCGACGACGGCGTCGAACATCCGGTCCAGGTCGGGGCAGGCATTGCGAAGATCGGGCAGCATGCGCCCGGTCACGAGCAGAAGTCGCCGGCCCGATTCTCTGACGCGCGCCAGCGCGGCCGCCGTCGTCGTACCGACCTGGCCGTGCTGAGCGATGGTGCCGTCGTAATCGACGGCGAGCGCGTGGATGATCACACGGTGAAGTCCTTGCCATCACGGTACCATCGAGCGGCCTCGGGCACGCGGATCTGATCTCACGCCACGATCATCCAGCTTCCCACGTCCAGTCTTTTCGATCGCTTGCCTCACGGGTTCTGACTACGCCAGCGCGCGCGGGAGGCTTTGTTACGCTTGATCGATGAGGGGATCCGCTTCGACAGGCCAGACGCTGTGGCTCGTCGCCGCCCTGGCGACGGGCTGCGCGACGCCGGGGGTCGTTCGGGGTCCGTCCCCGTCAGCGCCATCGCTGCTCGGTGCTCAGTGGACCGGGACCGCATCGTGGTACGGCGAGCCGCATCACGGCCGTCCCACCGCTAGCGGTGAGACGTTCGACAAGGCCAGGCTGACCGCGGCGCACCGGACGTTACCGTTCGGGACGCGCGTCGCGGTCACGAATCTCGACAATGGACGAGCGGTCGAGGTCCGCGTCAACGATCGCGGCCCGTTCGTGGCCGGCCGTCTGCTCGACCTCTCGGAAGGCGCGGCGCGCGCCATCGGTGGGATCGGGGCGGGGCTCATCCACGTCAGGATCCGAGTGGTGGCGCTTCCCGAGGGCACCGACACCGCGGCCGGAAAGCCGCCGCCGCACTGACGCGGTCAGCGCATGAGCGACGCGTACACGCTGGTCGTCGCGGCCATCATCGCGTCGACGGTGAAGCGCTCGCGGACGAGAGCCTGACCGGCCTGCGCCATGATGTGCGCGCGTTCGGTATCGGAGATCATCTCCACGATCGCTCTGGCCAGGGCGTCCGGCTCGCCAGGCGGGACCAGTCGTCCCGTCACGCCGTCCTTCACGATCTCGGGAATCCCGCCCACGACCGTGGCCACAACCGGCGTGCCGACCGCGAGCGCCTGAGGAATGACCTGCGACGTCGCCTCCGAGCGCGTGGAGGGGAGCACCAGCAGGTCGAGCGCCGCCATCACCTCGGGGACGTCGCGGCGGAACCCCGTCATCACGACGTGGTTGGCGAGCCCCAGGGCGTGGACTCGGCGGTGCACATCGTCGAAGCCCACACCGTCGCCGACGATCACGAAGCGCGCGGCCGGCACGTGGCGTCGTACGAGGAGCGCGGCGTCGAGGAAATCGTTGTGGCCCTTCGATCCCCGGATGTTGGCCACGAGTCCGATGGCGGGACCGTTGAGGCCGAGCTCGTCGCGCACGGTCTTGCCGCTCACGCCCGGATGGAATCGCGTGGTGTCGACACCCGCGGGCACCGAGACCACACGGTCGTCCGGCACGCCCGCGGCGACCACGATCGTGCGGATCGCGTCGCCCGTGGTCAGCACGCGGTCGGCCAGGCGGTACACGAGCGCGCGCCGGCGGAGAATCGGAATCGACACGTGGCGGCTGCGCACGACCGGGCGGCGCGCGCTTCGCGCGGCCAGCGTGGCGAGCCAGCTGTCGACCGAGCTGTGCGTGTGGACGATGCCGATATCGAGCTGGCGGATCAGCCGCCGCAAGGTGACCGCGGCGGCGACGTCGAAGGCGTTGCGCATCGTGAGGCTGAACACGGAGAGATCGGCCGCCGAGGCCTCGGCGCGCAGGCGGCTCGCCGGCTGGCACGCGATGACCACGTCCCAGCCGTGCTCGAGGAGCCAGCGCGACTCGGTGAGGATCCTGATCTCCTGGCCGCCGAGTCCCAGGGACGACTCGGTGTGGAGCACGACACGCCGCGGCGACGTTGACACGCGCGTGTCAGTATAGGCCATGATCCAGCAGTTCATCGAGCACTTCACGTACGCCGGACTCTTCCTCACGCTGTTCGCGGCGGGTCTCGGCCTGCCCATTCCCGAAGAGGTCGCGATCATCGCCGGCGGCGTCCTCGCGCACGAACACGTCGTGCACTGGTGGATCGCGCTGCCCGTGTGCATCCTGGGCGTGCTCGGCGGCGACGTCGCCCTCTACGCGATCGGCCATCACTGGGGCGAGCGGGTGTTGGAGTGGAGGGTGGTTCGGCGCGTGCTGACCCCGGAGCGTGAGGAGACGCTCAAGGCGCGGTATCGCCAGCACGGCGCCAAGATCGTGTTCGCGGCGCGGCACGTCATGGGCATCCGGGCGGCCGCCTTTCTCACCGCGGGCATCTGCCGGTTGTCGTTCTGGAAGTTCGTGCTCGTCGATGCGGCCGCGGCGATCGTCAGCGTGCCGATCGGCTTCGGCATCGCGTTCCTCTTCACCGATCAGCTCGAGCGCGTCATGCGCGATGTCCACCGCGTCGAGCGCTGGCTCGTGCTCTACGCGCTCGCCGGCCTCGCCGCCTGGCTCGCCTATCTCGCGTGGCGCCAGGGCCGACGGACCTGAGAGGCGTGGAAGCGCCGTCGTGGCGCGGATCGTGATCAGACGCTGTCCGCCGCTGTCGGGGCGCGCGGCCGTGCGTGCTATAGTCGCCACGGAGGTCGTGGTGACGACAGCCGAGCGCAAGCGATGGCACGCCGTGTTCCGGTTGCTGGAGCGCGACGAGCGGGTATTCGCGGTGCTGCTGGCCGTCGCCATGGTGGGCGGTCTCGCCACGCTCGGCCTCGTTCCCCTGCGGCCGCGCCAGGCGATCGACCTCTACTCGCTCGTCTTCTGGTTCGGCGCCTACAAGGTCGGGATCTTCGCGCTCGTCACGGTGACGCCACGAGCGACGCGCGCGATCTTCCTGGGCGCGCTCGCCATCGACCTGCTGCTCGTCTTCGTCCTCCTCACCCTCACCGGCGGCGGCGACAGTCTCTTCTACCTTCTGTTCTTTCCGCTCGTCGCCGTGAACGCCTACTACTTCGGGCCGTGGGTGGGCTTGAGCGCCGCGCTGGTCGCGGGTGCGCTCTATACGCTGTCGGCGTGGCTCATGCCGCCGTGGGTCGGCTGGACGCCCGCGGTGATCCTCGCCGCGCTCGTCGGATTGCCGGCGGTCACGCTCGGTCTCGTCGCCGAGCGTGAGCGTGGCGCCCGCTCCGAAGTGGAGCGTCTCAATCAGGAGCTCACCGGGACGCTGACGCGGCTGCAGGCGGCCCAGGAGGAGCTGCTGGTCGCCGAGCGGATGGCGACCGTCGGGCGGCTGTCCCTCAAGGTCGCCCACGAGGTGCGCAATCCGATCAGCGCCATCGAGCTGAACGCCGAGATCCTCCAGGAGATCGTGGGCAACCAGGCGGCATCGGAGACCGATGAAGCCAAGGCGCTGGTGGCGGCTATCCGCGATCAGGTCAAGACACTCGACGCGCTGACCGAGGAGTACCTGACCTTCGCGCGCTTCCCGCGGCCACACTTCGAAGAGGACGCGGTGAACGATCTCGTGCGCGAGCTAGCGGACTTCATCCGGCCGGTGGCGACGCGCCAGGGACTCACCGTCCGCGTGGAGACCGATGGCGACGTGCCGCTGATGGAGATCGATCGCGGGTTGCTCCGTCAGGCCGTGCTCAATCTCGTGAAGAACGGCCTGGAGGCGCTGTCGCGCGGCGGCGAGCTGATGCTCACCAGCCGGCGGGACGGCGACGCCGTGGAGCTGAGCGTGTCCGACAGCGGTGGTGGCATTCCCGACGACGTCGGGAGGCGCCTGTTCGAGCCGTTCTTCACGACCAAGCCGCAGGGGACGGGACTCGGGCTGTCGATCACGAGGCAGATCACCGAGGAGCACGGCGGCGAGGTCCGGTGGACGAGCCGGCCGGGCAGCGGCACGCGCTTCACGATCCGGCTGCCGCTCAAGAGGACGCATGGCTGAGCCGGCGAACATCCTGGTCGCCGACGACGATCCGGGGCTGCGCGAGAGCCTCGAGCGCACGCTCGCCCGCGAGGGGTACCGCGTGGTGGTCGCCTCCGACGGGCAGGCCGCGCTCGAGCGGCTGCAGGGCGGCGGCGTCGATCTCGTGCTCACGGATCTCAAGATGCCCGGGCTCTCCGGCATCGAGCTGCTGCGCGCGGCCAAGGCCATCGCCCCCGACGTCGACGTGATCCTGCTCACCGCCTTCGGCACGATCGAAGAGGCGGTGAAGGCGATGAAGGACGGCGCCTACGACTTCCTCACCAAGCCCGTCCAGCGCGCGCAGCTCCAGCGCGTGATCCGTCAGGCCCTGGAGCGCCGCGACCTGATCCAGCAGAACCGCGCGCTCCAGCAGCGCCTCGACGCGCTATTGAAGCAGGGCGACGTCATCGGCGCCAGCCCGGCCTTCCGGCGCATGATGACGCTCGTCCAGCAGGTCGCCGACAGCTCGGCCACCGTCCTCGTCCAGGGTGAGAGCGGCACCGGGAAGGAGCTGGTCGCCCGGGCGATCCACGAGCGCTCGCCGCGGCGGCAGGGGCCATGCGTGGCCGTCAACTGTGCGGCGCTGCCCGAGACGCTGCTGGAGTCAGAGCTGTTCGGATACGAGAAGGGCGCGTTCACGGGGGCGGCCGGACGCAAGGAGGGACGCTTCGAGCTGGCGGACGGCGGCACGCTCTTCCTGGACGAGGTCGCCGATCTCTCTCCGGTGACCCAGCCGAAGATTTTGAGAGTCCTCCAGGAAGGTGAGTTCGAGCGGCTCGGGGGCACCCGCACGATGCGCGTGGACGTTCGCATCGTCGCCGCCACCAATCAGGACCTGGCCCAGATGGTGCGGGACCGGCGCTTTCGCGAGGACCTCTACTATCGGCTCAACGTCATCACGATCACCGTGCCGCCGTTGCGCGAGCGCCGCGAGGACATCCGCGTGCTCGCCGAGCACTTCCTGCGCCTCTATGCGGCCAAGAACAACCGGCGACTCGAAGGCTTCGCCGACGAGGCGCTCCGGCGGCTGGAGGGTTACTCGTGGCCGGGCAACGTCCGTGAGCTCGAGAACGTGATCGAGCGCGGCGTGGTGCTGGCGCGGGCCAGCCTGATCGACCTGGCCGATCTCCCCGAGGAAATCGCCGGAGCGACGCCGCTGCCGGAGGGCGTGCTGTCCGTCAGGATCGGTACGCCGCTGGCCGAAGTGGAGCAACGCCTGCTCGAAGCGACGCTCCGCGCGACGAAGAACAACAAGACGCTCACTGCGAAGCTGCTCGGAATCGATCCGCGCACGGTCTCGCGGAAGCTCGAACGATGGGACGACGAAGCCGAGGCGGACGCCGGCGACCACGAAGCGTAGTCGCCGGCGACCCGCGGGCGATCAGCGGCTCGGCGTGGCCTGACCCCGCTTGTTGAGCGTGATCTTGTCGCCGACCTTCAGGTCGTTCAGCGTGGCCGCGTCGCCCCTGAACGAATGCGTCTGACCGTCGTCTCCGCGCAGCGTCACCATGCCGTTCCTGGCGTCGATCGCGGTCACCGTGCCCTCGATCTTCTCGGGCGCCGCGCTCGGCACTGAAGCCGAGGGCGTGTCAGTCTTCGTCTGAGCGGGCGCCTGCCCGCTCCATCCGATCGTCGCCGCGACCAGGGCTGCGACGACGGCCAATCCGATCCACGTCTTCTTCATCGTCGCCTCCTAGTGCTTCTTCGTGATGTCGTAGATCGCGCCACCGGCCGCGCCGACACCGGCGCCGATCAGCGCGCCCTTCCCTGCGCCGTAACCGGTACCCGCGCCGACCGCGGCGCCAGTGCCGGCGCCGACGGCTGCCCCGGTCGCCGTTCCGCAGGCCGTGGCGGCCAGCGCGAGAAGCGAGAGCCCAACGATCGGAGTGATGAACCGTGTCTTCATTGCTCGCTCTCCTCGTAGATGCTGGATTCTTGACTGGTGAGGTGCAATGCACGTGCCTTGCAGTCCGTCTGATCTCGCCCCTGGGTATTTTTTCCCGGGCTCCTGGTAGGTTTGCCCGGATGACCGTCTCGCTGCTCCCGGGATCCTGCGTAAATGTCTGACATCACGTGTGCGGGCGCGTGGTGTAGGAGTTGCACTACAGCGGAGCGCGGCCACTCAGGCGCCGTCCGAGGCACAGACACCACGTGCGGGAGGGCGGATTGCGGCGAATCCTCTGCATTGACGACGACGTCGATATGCTGCACTTCATGCACGACATGTTCCGCGGCGAGCGCGTCGACTGTGCGTCGCTCTCGGGCGTCGCGTTCGACAAGCGGGCATCACGCTGCTGTCCAAGCCGTTCACGGTCGAAGAGATGATGGAGGTGGTCGGCCGTATCGCCGAGCGCACCTCGTGAAGCTTCGCTCTCACCTCGTCCTCCTGATCGTCGTTGCCATCATCCCGGCCGTCGCCGTCTCGGCGGTCGCGCTGTATTTCTTCGCGGCCCAGACGAAGACGACCGTCGAGACGTCGCTGGTCGACACGGCGCGGGCGCTGTCGCTGGCCGTCGAGCGCGACGTTCGCTCGACCGTCTCGGCGCTCCACGTGCTCGCCGGCTCGGCCGATCTGAAGCGGGGTGATCTGCGCGCCTTTCACGAGCATGCGGCCCCCGTGCTCCGCGCGTGGCCGGCGTGGGACAACCTCGTCGTACTCGACCTCGCCGGCCAGGAGCTCGGCGATCCGAGTGTTCCGTTCGGCGCGCCACTTCCGAAGATCCACGCGCCCCGACTGAGCGACTCCGCCATGCGTGCCGGGTTCGCCGTGTCGGAGGTGGGCACCGGCCCGGTGACCTCGGCGGCGACGATCGCCGTCCAGGTGCCGGTCAGCATCGACGGCGAGATCCGCTACATGCTGGCCGCCTCGCTGCGGACCGATGCGCTGGCCGATCTGCTCACCGAGCAGCGAGTGCCGGCCGGCACGGTGGGAACGCTGGTGGATCGCAACAAGATCGTCCTGGCGCGAACCGGGGGCGGCGAGCGCGCCGTGGGCCAGCCGGCGCCATCGGATCTGGCCGACAACGTCAGTGAGATGGCGGAAGGCCACTTCTCGACGGTCAGAGGGGAAGGCCAGCCGGTCTTCGTGGCGTTCAGCACCTCGCCGGTCACCGGATGGACGATCGCCCTCAGCACTCCCCGCAGCGCGCTCTCCCAGCCGTTCGAGTCCTCGCTGAAGCTCTTCGGCGGCGGCGCGCTCCTCGTGATCTCGCTCGGCGTCGTCGTCGCGCTCATGCTGTCCCGTCGCGTCTCGTCCTCGCTGCGCTCGCTCGCATCGGCCGCCGCGGCGATGAACTCGGGAGCGCCGGTGCGTGTGCCTCGTTCACGGGTCCAAGAGGTCAAGGCGATCGGCGAAGCGCTGCTGGCCGTTCACCGGGAGCGGGAGAGGTCCGAGGAGCACCGTGCCCTCTTGCTGGCCGATGCCGAGCACCGTCGCCGTGCCGCCGAAAGCCTCAACGACGTGAAGGCGCTGGTGTCCGAGTCACTGGAGCCGGAGAGCGTGGCGCAAGCCGTCGTCAACGCGATGGCGCGGCTGCTCGGCGCTCCAATGGTCGTCCTCTATCGCACCGATCCGGATTCGAGCGACCTCGTCCTGGTCAGCGAGGTCGGCGCGCCCGAGCGGCGGGGCTGGCACATTCCCCGCGCGACCGGGACGGTGGCCATGGCGCTCGAGACCGGGACTCCCGTGCAGAGCGCCGACGTCCTGACGGATCCACGCATCACGCTCGAGGATCGACTCCGCGCCGACATCGAGCGGTCGCAATATCGGGCCGCCTTCGCGGTCCCGCTGATGGTGCGGGGCACCGCGATCGGGTCCCTCATGGTCGGCGACGGGATCGGCCGGATCTATGCGGACGAGGAGATCGATCTCGCCCAGACGTTCGCCCACCACGCGGCCATCGCGATGAACAACGCGCGGCTCTACCAGGAGCTTCGCGCGGCCTACGACAAGCTCTCGGTGGCCCAGCAGCAGCTCCTGCAGGCCCAGAAGATGGAGGCGGTCGGCCGTCTGGCCGGCGGTATCGCTCACGACTTCAACAACCTCATCACCGTGATCTCGGGCCGGAGCGTCATGCTCATGCGCGAGCTGGGCCCCGACCACCCGAGCCGGCGCAAGATCGAGATCATCCAGAGCACGGCCGACCGCGCGGCCGACATCACGCGCCAGCTCCTGGCCTTCAGCCGCAAGCAGCTCCTGGCCCCGAAACGCCTGAACGTGAACGAGCAGGTCCGCGCCATGCTGCCGGTGCTCGAGCGGCTGCTCGGCGAGGACATCACGGTGACGTTCCTGCCCGACGTCGACTCGGGCACGGTGCTGGCCGATCCCGCCCAGATCGATCAGGTGCTCGTGAATCTGCTCGTCAACGCGCGTGACGCCATGCCGCGCGGGGGCCGCATCGAGCTCTGCACCGCCAACGTCTCGCTCACGCGCGACGATCTCGGCGTGGAGAGCGAGGCCGTGCCCGGACCGTACGTGATGCTCAGCGTGCAGGACACGGGTGAGGGAATGGACGCCGCGACGCTCGAGCGGATCTTCGAGCCGTTCTTCACGACGAAGGCCATGAACCGCGGCACCGGGCTCGGTCTGGCCACGGTGTACGGCATCATCAAGCAGAGCGGCGGCCAGATCGTGGTGGACAGTCAGGTGGGGCTTGGCACGACCTTCCGGATTTACCTGCCGAGCGTGGCCGCCGACGTCCGCCCGGACGCGCCCGGGCCGAACGGGATCGCGGCTGGTGGGCGTGAGACGATCCTGATCGTCGAGGACGAGCCGGACGTCAGCGAGTTCGCCCGCGACGCACTCGTGCTCTACGGCTACACGGTGCTGTCGGCGACCTCCCCGAACGAGGCGCTGGCGATCGCTCGCCGTCATCGCGACGACATCGACGTCGTCCTCACCGACGTGGTCATGCCTGGCATGTCGGGTCGCGAGCTGGCCAATCGCATCGCCGAGATCTGCCCGCGGGCACGTGTCGCTTACATGTCCGGGTACACCGAAGACGCCATCGTCCGCCGCGGCGTCCACTCGGCCGAGATCCCGTTCATCGCCAAGCCGTTCACGGCCGACAGTCTCGCCCACCACCTGCGCACGGTGCTCGACGGCGAGCCCGTGGCGGCAGGCCGCTGACTCACTCCCGAATCAGCACGAAGTCCACGTCGACCGCCGACTGACCCGGCTGAGGGTAGATCGGTGTGACGAGCGCCCGATGGCCCGGCGCCGTCACGCGCACGTGCACGTGCAGCGGGCGGCCCGGGTACTTGCCGGGAACATCGGTCTCGTAGCGATACCGCCCTTCGTCATCGGCGGCCTGGTTGGCCCGGTGCGCGTCGTCGTAGTCGCCGCTCGGGTTCGCCGACCACCATTCGAGCCGGGCGCGCGCCAGGGGCGTGCAACGCTCGATGGTCAGGACGCGCCCCGTCACGACCAGACCGCGGCCCGTCGTCGCGCGCTCCGGCGCATTCGCGGTGTAGAACGGGCCGAGGGCGTCGGGTCGCGAGGGCGCGCACCGAGACTGGCCGACAACGGGCGCGGCGGCCGCCGCGACGACGAGGACGCATAGCAGGCCATGAACGATCGCATCTCGCATGTCTGGTATTCTACGGCCCAATGAAAGCCCTCATGCTCACGCGCGAGTATCCGCCGCACATCTATGGTGGCGCCGGGGTCGTCGTCGACGAGCTGACGCGCGCGCTCAGCCGTCGCATGCCGGTGGAAGTGCGCTGCTTCGGCGAGCGGCGACCGGAGGCGTCCTCCGAGCGCGTCGCCGTGCGGGGCTACACGCCGTGGGAGCGTCTCGCCGCAGGCAACGATGGAGCGCGCTACGCGCCGGCGCTCGAGACGTTGTCGATCGACCTGGCCATGGCGCGCGATCCCGTCGACGCCGACGTCGCGCATGCCCACACGTGGTACGCCGACATGGCGGGACTGTGGATCCGTACGCTCCATCGCATCCCGCTCATCGTGACTCTGCACAGCATGGAGCCGCTGCGCCCGTGGAAAGCCGATCAGCTGGGCAGTGGGTATCTCCTGTCCTCGTGGATCGAGAAGACGGCCGTGCAGGCGGCCGATCGCGTCATCGCGGTCTCGACCGGCATGCGCGCGGACATCCTGCGCCACTTCCAGGTCGATCCGGCCAAGGTCGTCGTCATCCACAACGGCATCGATCCCGATCGCTTCAAGCGTACCGACAAGAAGGACGCGCTGACCGCGCTCGGCGTCCGGATGCCCTACGTGCTGTTCGTCGGGCGCATCACCGACCAGAAGGGGATCTTCGACCTGCTGACCGCCGCGCCCAATCTCCCGAACGGCGTCCAGGTCGTGCTGTGCGCGTCGGCGCCCGACACGCCCGAGATCGAGGAGCGTTTGCGTCGCACGGTGCCTCGCCATCCCAACGTGCACTGGATCAACCGGATGGTGCCGGTCGATCAAGTCGTCCAGCTTTACAGTCACGCCTCCGTCTTCGTCTGTCCGTCGGTCTACGAGCCGTTCGGCCTCATCAACCTCGAGGCGATGGCGTGCGGGACGGCGGTCGTCGCCTCGGCGGTCGGCGGCATCGTCGAGGTGGTCGAGGACGGCAAGACGGGCATCCTGCTTCCGCCGTCGCGACCCGACGAGCTCGCCGCCGCCATTCGCCGCCTGCTCGACGATCCCGCCGAGGCGCGGGCGATGGGCCAGGCCGGCCGGCGCCGCGTCGAGGAAAAGTTCGCGTGGGCGAGCGTGGCGGAGCGCACCGAAGCCGTGTACGCCGACGCGATCGCCGAATTCCGCCGCACCGAGCGCGACTGAGCGGCGGCGTGGCCGCCGTGGAGCTCGGGGCGCTCGCCGGGTTCGTGTTCGATCTCGACGGGTGTGTCTGGAACGGCAACGTCCTGAATCCCGGGGCCGGCGAGACGCTGGCCGCCCTCGACCGGGCCGGCCGCCGACTCGCGTTCGTCTCCAACAACTCGCGGGCGACCGGCGCCGACCTCCGTGAGCGATTGCACGCCCTTGGCGTCACCGTGGCCCAGCACGCCCTCAGCCCGCTCGAGATCATCGGTGAGGTCATCACGGAGCGCTGGAGTCGCTCGCGCGTGCTCGTCATGGGTGCCCGCGAGATGGAGGATGCGATCGCCGGTGCCGGCCACGCCATCGTCGACTTCAAGGACTGGCGGGCGGCGACGGTCGTGGCCGTCGGCAACGACTTCGATCTGACGTTCGAGCGCCTGACCATGGCCGCTCGCGCCGCGGCCGCGACCGGACGGCTGGTGACGCCGAACGTCGACCCGCGGCTCCCGGTCGAGGGCGGAGAGTTCCTGCCCGGGTGCGGGGCGATCGTCAACGCGGTCGCGGTGGCGGCCGGCGGCGTCGAGCCGGTCGTCGTGGGCAAGCCGGAGCCTCCGCTGTTCCGGATGGCCCTCGAGCGCCTCGGGTTGCCGCCGAGCCGGGTCGCCATGGTCGGCGACAGCCTCGGCGCCGACATCCTCGGCGCGCGCGGGGTCGGCATGCCGACCGTCCTCTACGCCCCCCAGGGATCGACGGCTGCCGAGCCCGATGTCGTCGTACGCTCCTTCGCCGAGCTCGCGCGCCTGGCCGGGGTGGGGCCGGCAGAAAATAGCCGTTGACGGCGTACGTAAATTAAGCCACCCTAATACCGGGTCGACACGGGGCCTAAGGTTGACGGGAGGACGCGATGGAGCGACGGCTCGTGCTGGTGCTGCTCGCGATGGCGTGGACGGTGGTGGCGGGCAGTGCGCTCGCAGCGGACCCCTCGGAGATCGCCCTCCTGATCGAGAAAGGCAAGTTCCAGCCCGACGAGATCAAGGTCAAAGCCAATGCCCCCTTCATCCTGGTCATCACGAACAAGGGTGACAAGGCGGCCGAGTTCGAGAGCAAGGACCTCCGCACCGAGAAAGTGGTGCCGGCCGGCAAGACGGTCAAGGTTCGCATCCGCGCGCTCAAGCCCGGGACGTATCCGTTCCTCGATGACTTCAACAAACAGACCACCGGCCGAATCGTCGCGGAGTGAGCGTGATCGTCTGTCTCTGTCGAGCCGTCTGCGAGCAGATGCTGGGCGAAACGATCGCGTCGGGCGCCGCCAGCGTCGACGCGGTGACGTCCGCGTGCGGCGCCGGCAGCGACTGTGGTGCGTGCCTTCCCATGATTGCAGACTGGATTGAGCGACAAACCACCCCACGGTACTCTCACGGCACCAGGTAGCTAGCCGTTCCGCTCGGGAGGTTGCCCGTGAAGGGTCACGACCGGGTTGTCGCACTGCTGAACGACGTCCTCACCGCCGAGCTCACCGCGATCAATCAGTACTTCATCCACGCGCGCATGTGCGAGAACTGGGGCTACGAGCGGCTCTGGAAGAAAATCCGCAGCGAGTCCATCGGCGAGATGCGCCACGCCGATGAGCTCATCGCGCGGATTCTCTACCTCGAAGGCACGCCGAATGTGCAGAAGCTCGGCAAGGTCAACGTCGGCCAGACCGTCCCGGAACAGCTCCGGCTCGACCTCGAGCTGGAGAAGGCAGCCGTCACCATGCTGAACCAGGCGATCGAGACGTGCCGGAGCCTCGGGGACCACGGCAGCCGCGACCTGCTGGAGGGCATCCTGAAATCGGAAGAAGAGCACGCCAACTGGATCGAAGCCCAGCTCACGCTCATCGAGCAAGCCGGCGAAGGCAACTACCTCTCCCAGCAGATCAAGAGCGACGACGACTGACCCGGGCGGGAAACAGCGCGGGAGCCTCCTGGGAGGCCCCCGCGCGCGATCAGGGGGACGTGGGCAGTGCTACGGAGCCGAGACGGTGGCGCCGTCGCCTGCCGCTGAGATCGTGAAGGTGCCGAGGGCGGCGTTGATGGCGAAGTTGTACGCGGCGCCCCACGCCGTGCTGGGCGGGGTCGGGATCGTCGCCATGAACGGACCGGCCGTGATGTTCTGCGGGCTGGTGGCGATCGCCGTGAGCAGCCCGAGCACGCTCGGGAGAGTCCCCATGTGAGCGGTGTAGATGCTGACGGCCGATGCGAGTCCGCGAATATCGGCCTGGGCCTTCGCGATGCGGGCCCGCGCCTGCATGTTGGCGTAGAGCGGAACAGCGATGGCGGCCAGGATTCCGATGATCGCGACGACGATCATCAACTCGATCAGCGTGAAACCCTTCTGGCCGCCGAGGCCCCGCCGTGTGTACCAGAATCTGGTCATCTCTTGCGCCCCCCTTTATCGACGATCTCGACGAATCGATCGCACAAGGGTGCACGGCGGGTGCCAGGCCCATCGCTGGAGCCACCCACAAGGATTCCGGTGACTTGGAACGGTCGCCCATTCCCGAGGTGTGTCATCTTAGGACGAGCAGCGACGTAGCATGTCACCTCGGCGGAACGACGTCTGGGCCATTTGCATCAACGCACGCACGCCGCCGTCTCGGTGTACTGTGTACGGCCAGATACTGGTCCTCACTTCTTCGAAGCGGAGGGACGGACTCATGATGCGATTGATGGCCCTGCTCGTGACGCTCGCGTTCGCCGCCGGCATGCTGGGCAGTCCCGCCGTGTGGGCGCAGACGAAGGCTGCGCCCGCGAAGGAGGCGCCAGCCAAGTCCGAGACGAAGGCCCCGGCGAAGAAAGGCCTGGTCGACCTCAACAGCGCCAGCGCCGACGAGCTCCAGAATCTGCCGGGCATCGGCGACGCCTACGCCAAGAAGATCATCGAGAATCGTCCGTACAAGCGGAAGGACGAGCTGGTCAGCAAGAAGATCGTGCCGCAGGCGACCTACGACAAGATCAAGAACCAGGTGATCGCCAAGCAGGCCACGACGAAGAAGTAGCCCGGCGGCTCAGCGCCAGATGAGCGGCGCCATCAGCGTCACCGTGAGCGCGATGGCGACGGTGAGCGGCGCGCCCACGCGGGCGAAGTCCCAGAAGCGATAGCCGCCGGGGCCGTACACGACGAGGTTGCCGTGGTGGGCCATGGGCGTGAGGAACGCCGTGACCGACGCCATCGCCACGGTCACCACGTACGGCTCGGGCGGCTGTCCGAGCGCCTGGGCGAGGGCGGCCGCCACCGGGGCGAGCAGGGCCGTGGTGGCGGCGTCGGACATGAACTCCGTCACGAAGGCCACGACGGCGTAGATCGTCAGCAGCACCAGCCACGGACTCCAGTCGCCGACCGCGTTGTGGAGCCATCCCGCCAGGAGCGTCGACGTTCCGCTCTTTTCCATCGCGGCACCGAGGGGAATGGCGCCGGCGATGAAGACGAAGATGCGCGAGTCGATCGAGCGATGGGCCTGGCTGGGCGACAGACAGCCGGTGAGGACCATGGCGACGGCGCCGGCGAGCCCCGCGATCTCCAGGGGAACGTTGAGCGTGGCCGCGACGACGGTGCCGGCCATGATCACCGCGGCGATCCACGCCCGTCGCCACACCGTGCCCTGGCCGTGGAACGGCACCAGCATCAGGAAGCTCCGGTCGTTCCCGATGCGCTCGAGCGCCTCGTCGTCGCCTTGCAGCACGAGCACGTCACCCGGGCGCAGCCGGACGTCCGCCAGCTCCTCCTCGATCCAGCCGTGACGCCGCCAGAGTCCCAGCACGATGACGGCATAGCGATGTCGGAAGTCGATGTCGGCGATCGAGCGCCCGACGAAGTCGGAATCCGGAGCGACCACGGCCTGCACGAGCCGCTCGGCGATGTCGCGCTGGGCGGCCAGTCCTCCCTCGGCGTTGCCGTTGCGGGCGCCGTACTGTTGGACCGGATGCAACTCGACGCCCTTGTCCTCACGGAAGGCGACGAGATTTTCGGGCGTGGTCCGCACGAGCAACACATCGCCGGCCGTGAGTCGCCGCTGATCGAACGGCCGGCGCAGACGGCGGCCGTCGCGCACGAGGCCGACCACCGCGAGGTGATTGCTCTCGTCTTCCTCGATCTCGGACACCCTCTTGTCGAGGAACGGCGAATCGGGCAGCACCGTCAACTCGGTGAAGTAATCGTCGAGCCTGAACTTCTCGGCCGCCGCCGCGGCCGCCTGCCGCTCGGGGAGGAGCAGGCGACCGATGGTCATCATGTAGAGCGTGCCGAGCGCCGAGATGGCGAGGCCGATCGGCGCGATGGAGAAGATGCCGAGACCCGGGCGACCGGCCTGCTGGAGCACGGCGCTGGCCACGAGGAACGCGGGCGCGCCGATGATCGTGATCGTCGTCGCCGGCGGCCGAGGTCGAGCGTGGTCGGCAGCATCACGGCCGTCATCGTGACGTGATGCGTGAAGGCCGACATCAGGGCCACCGAGGACATCAGCACGGCGACGACGCGCGTGTAGCTCCCACCGGCGAGACGCGCGATGAGACGCCCGAGGGCCTGGGAGACGCCGGTGCGATAGAGCGCCGCGCTCAGCACGAAGACACTGGCGACCACGATGGCCGGCTCGCTGGCGAAGCCGGCGAGAGCCTCCCCCGGCTCGAGCAGTCCGGTTCCCACCAGGGCGAGGATGATCATGACGGCCACCACATCGTTGCGGATGCGCTCCGTCGCGAGGAGTACGAACGCGCCGAGGAGGATGGCGAAGAACAGCAGGTGCTGCGCGGTCAACCCGCCGGGCACGATGACTCACTCAGCACGCGCCATGCCAGTCACCCTCGAGACGCTCGACGGTTGGCATGGGACACGCAGCGAAGACGTCCGGTCTGACCCGGCTCAGCGGCTGAGCCAGTCGCGGAAGCGCCGCCACCAGTCGATGACCTGGTCGGTCACGCCGCCGTGCTCGTCGCACGGCGGCGGCTCCGTTCCCTGCAGGAACACCTCGCGGGCGGTGACCGGGCAGTAGCGATTGGCCAGCTTGCCGTTCGTCGGGTCGATGCTCGTGACGGTCGCGCCGGCGGGGGCCGAGAAGACCGGGCCCGGGTAGGCGTCGAGCGTCTGACGCATGAAATCGGTCCAGATCGGGAGCGCCGCTTGAGCGCCGGTCAAGCCGTGCACGTCGCCGCTGTCGAAGCCCACCCAGACGAGCGCGACGAGGGTGGGGGTGTAGCCGACGAACCACGCATCGCGCCCGTCGTTCGTCGTCCCCGTCTTGCCCGCGACGGCGCTGGTCAAGCCCAGCGCCCGGGCGCTGGCGCCCGTTCCCGTCGTCATCACGCCTTCCAGCAGCGACGTCATCAGATACGCCTCGGCCGGTGAGATGACGGGCGTCGGCGCGACCTCTCGCAGCCCGATCGAGCTTCCGTCGCTCTCGTAGGCGGCGCGCACCGCGGTGATCTCTCCGGCCTTGAAGCCGCCGTTGGCGAAGGGCAGGTAGGCGGCGGCCAGCTCGACCGGGGTCACCTCGAAGGCTCCGAGCACCATCGCGGGGACGGGGCGGAGCGGGCTCGCGATGCCGAGGCCGCGCGCCGTCTCGATCACCGCGGGAAGCCCGATCTCCTGTGCGATCCTCACCGTCGCGGCGTTCAGGGACTGCTCGAGCGCGTGCCGCACGCTGACACGGCCTTCATACCGGTCTCCATAGTTGCGCGGGCTCCACGGCGTGCCGTCGACGTCCACGGTGAGCGGGCTGTCCTCCACGAACGAGGCGGGCGTGAACGCGACGGCGCCACGACGCTCCCGCAGCGCGGCCATGTACACGAACGGCTTGAACGCCGAGCCAGGCTGCCGGCGGGCCTGCAGCGCGCGATCGAACTGGCTGACGCGATAGTCCCGTCCGCCGACGAGTGCCACGACACGTCCGCTCGTCGGGTCGAGCGCAATCAGCGCCGCCTGGAGCCGCTCGGTCGGATCACCGCGGCGCAGCCGTGGCGATGAGGCCTCCAGACGCTCGAGTCCGCGCGTCAGCGCGTTCTCGGCGAAGCGTTGGAGCGCGAGGTCGAGCGTCGTGTAGATCCGTGCGCCGCGGGCGCCACCGTCGAAATCGGGCAGCCGCTGCTCGATCTCCTGCTCGACGTAGTCGACGAAGTAGAGCGCGCCCTGGCCCGGCCGCACGTTCGGCTGGACGCGCACCGCCTCGCGCCGGGCCTGGGCGTAATCGGCCTCACCGATGCGACCGAGCTCGCGCATCCGAGTCAGCACCACGTCACGGCGCTGACGCGCGCGTTCCGGGTTGATGACGGGCGAATAGCTGTTGGGCGCCCGCACCATGCCGGCGAGCAAGGCCGACTCGGCGAGCGTGAGCTGATGGACCTCCTTGCCGAAATACGCGCGAGCGGCCGAGCTCACGCCGCGGATCGCCTGCGATCCCCGCTGGCCCAGGTACACGTCGTTCAGATAGGCCTCGAGGATCTGCTCCTTGGGATAACGCCACTCCACCACCGCGGCGAGCCAGGCCTCGCGCAGCTTGCGCCCGAACGTCCGGCGCGGGCCGACCAGCCGGTTCTTGACGAGCTGTTGCGTGATCGTGCTGCCGCCCTGAGCCACCCGGCCGGCGCGAATGTTCGTCCAGGCGGCTCGCACCAGGCCGTGAAAGTCGACGCCGGCGTGCTCGAAGAACCGGTGGTCTTCCGCGGCGAGGATGGCGTTCATCAGGCTCAGCGGAACATCGGCCAGCCGCACCGGACGGAAATCCTCGCCGCGGCGGTCGGCACCGCTCGTGAGGACCTCGCCCTCCAGACGTACGCCGTCGATCAGCTCGCCGTCCCGCCGCACGCGGACGATGCGATCGCCGGACAGCTCGATGCGAATGCGCGCGGGGGCCTGGCCCGCGTCCTCCTCGAGCCCACGCACGTAGAGGTCCCACACCCCCGCGGTGCGTCGAAAGTGACCGGGCGTGGGGGGCATGGTGGACGTTTCCCGGTACTTGAGGCGAGTCAGCGTTCCCGCGAGATCGACGGCGCGAACGCTGATGCCCGGCGCCAGCGGCTGGCCGGCGGCGTAGACGAACGTCGCTCGGCGCGCCTCGGCCCGGCCGAAGCGGTGGAGCTCGATCACGGTGTAGGTGGTGATGCCGGCCGTCGTGAAGGCCATCAGCGCGCCGACACCGGCGACGACCAGGGCGAGGCGCCCGGCCTGCTGGTACCAGCGCCGCAGGCCGAGCAGGGCTCGCGCGCCGTGCCGCGCGAGCCTCGAGCGAAGCTCAGGGGTCACGAGCTCAGTATGCCCAATGATTCTTCGAACAGGGCTCGCGCGTGATCAGCGCGCCGGCGTCGTCCTCAGATCAGCCGTTCGCGAAGATGACGGAGCACGCGGCCCACGACGCCGGGCCGATGCGCGTACGCGATGCCCAGCCGGGCATAGGCGTCGGGCGAGAGGGGGGCGCGGCTGGCGAGCGCGGCGCGCGCGCCACTCAGGCCGTCGCGCAGGCCGCGCGCGTACGCGCGTAGCTCGCCGGCGCGGGTGGCGCAGAAGCCCATGAGCGCCAGGTCCTGGACGATCGAGGCTGCGGCCCGGGCCGGCCGGTGATTCCGCAGCGTCACCCACAGCGCGTTGCGCGTGAACGTGTAGTAGATGCGGCTCGACGGCCGCACCGAAGGCTCGACGAGGTGACGGACACGGATCTCCGGCGTGTAGACGAGGTCGTGGCCGGCGTTGATCAGCCGAAGCGCCAGATCGAGGCCTTCGTGGCCGATGAAGAACGGCGGCCAGTAGCCACCGGCCGCCAGGAAGGCCTCGCGCCGACAGGCCGAGGCGCCTTCCAGGACGTACGACGTGGTGAACTCAGTCTCCGCCCAGCGATCGGGGTCGCGCGGATGGCACCAGTCGCGCCGCGAGAGGTGCCCGTCGGGCCCGACGATCATGAAGTTCACGACGGCGGCCCGTGGGTGCCGGGCGAACACCGTCACGACACGTTCCACGTCGTCGGGCGTGGTGAAGAGCACGTCGTTGTCGAGCGTGACGACGAGATCGCCCTTCGCCGCCGCCACGCCCGCGTTCCGCCCCGAGGCGCCGCGATTGTCGGGCAGCTCCACGAGGCGGACGTCGGGGAAATCGCGCCGGACCATCTCGGCGCTGCCGTCGGTGGAGGCGTTGTCGACGGCGATGATCTCGAGGGCGCCGCGCTGCCGGCGCGCCATCTCCAGCGCGCCGCGCAGCACCTCGCGCCGCTGATAGTTGAGGATCGCGATCGAGACGGAGCTCAGTTCGGCACCTGGCGTCTGATCATCGGCCCGACCACGTTGGCGATCGGCACGGGCACCCGCTTCCACGCCTCGATGAAGTGGCCGTAGCGACTGGCGTCACGATCCACCGAGGGCCGTGCCCCGGGGACGACGTCGACGAAGATCCACGGAAGCGAGTGGGGCAGGGCGCCCCACTGGCGCTTGAACTCGAACGTGCCCGCGTTCCGGAAGGAGCGGCCCAGGTCGAGCGTGCGATAGCCGCTCCGGCAGCCGGTGCGGATGACCTCCCAGTAGAGGACGAAATTCGGGCACAGCGCGAAGGCCTCACGCAGCGAGGAGACCCAGGGCACCATGATCGTGTCGCGGAAGAAGAGGCAGACGGCGGCGCCGACGGCGCGCCCGCCGGTGTCGCGGACGAGCAGCACGCGTGCGACACCCGCCAGCTCCTCGACCATGAGCGTGAAGAACCGGCGACTGTGGACGGGCGAGCCGAGGTCGCGCATGTTGATCGCGAACACCCGGTAGAAGTCGTCGAGCAGCTCGGCGCCGCCCCACACCGCGCGCAGGCCTTGCTTCTCCCCCTTGCGCACGCGATTGCGCCGCTCCGATGGCAGCGCCTTCCAGGCGGCTTCTTCACTCGACAGCGGCAGCAGCATCGTCACGCGCTCGCCGGCCGTTGTGGCCGGGACGCCGATCGGATGAAGCTGGCGCAGCCCGACGGTTTGAGCGCCGCGCTCGCGGGCGACGTCGAGGGCGGCATCGGCGAGTTGACGCTCGGCCTCGGAGCCGGGCTCGGCCAGGATCCCGCCGTAATCGAGGAACGGCATCGACACGACGCATCGTCCGAAGAGACGGCTCCTGATCACCACCAGAGGAAGCACGCCGGCGATCTCGCCTGATTCCTCGGCGACCAGGTACACACGCTGGTGCCGGTAGGCGCCCTCGAAGATGCTGCCCCACGCGGCGAGATGGGCCACCGTCGCGTGAGGGTGTTGCTCGACGAATCGATCCCAGGACTTGTCCGTGTGGTCGTGACGCGTGATCTCAAGCACGCTCACTGCACGGCGCAAGGGCGATGCCACCCGCCGTCGCGGCCAATCACCACGATTTCGCAGGCGCCGCCGGCAACCTCGCAACCATTTCGTTCCGCTCGCGACGACTTCCCTTCACAGCCTCCGATGCCCTTGAGTGTCAGGCTCGCATTTGGACGCGTCAGGGAGCGGTCACCTCGAGGCAAAACGTAGATTGTTCAATGCCTTAAAAATCCGCCACGTCGGTAAGATGCCAGCTCTGGCGTGTGCATTGCCTTACCCATCGCCGCTGGGAAAAAGATTCCGCAGTTTTGTAATCCCGGCAACGACTTGCGATGGGGGTGAGCATGCGACGGTGGATGGTGGCGGCAGTAGCAGCGATGGCGGCTCTCACGGCTCCGGCGCCCGCGACGATGGCCCAGACCAACTTGATACCGGGTGGGCTGACGGCGGTGCCGCCGACGGCGCTGAGCCCGAACCTGGCCCAGAACCCCGGCTTCGAAGCGAACAGCGGTGGGGTACCGACCGGCTGGACCGGCGGCGGTGGCTGGGCCCTCGATCAGCAGACGACGCATTCGGGCGCCTTCAGCTATCGCTGGAGCAACGGACCGTCGTCCGACCAGCCGATCTTCCTGAAGGCCGGCATCTACAACTTCAGCGCCTGGATCAAGACGCAGGGTGTCGGCAGCGGCAACGCCGGCCTGCGACTGCAGGTCGACTTCCGTCCCGGCGGCGTCGGTCAGTGGTTCACGACCGATCCCATCCAGGGCACCGCTGACTGGACGCTCTACCAGATCAGAAGCATCGTCGTGCCCCAGGATCTGCAGGCTGCGCTGCGCCTCGAGAACTTCGGCGGCGCGACGGGGACGGCGTGGTTCGACGACGTCGTCATGGTCCAGCAGCTCCCGCAGCCGGTCGACGTCTTCATGCTCTACCCGAACTACCGCGGCATGCTGTTCGACGATCAGCCGCAGACGATGAGGTTCGACGTGACGGTCACGCCTCCGGGCGGTGACTTCGGTCGCGTGAAGATCCGTGGCGCCCTCAAGGACGAGGGCACCGGCCAGCAGCTGTCGAGCCAGGACTTCACGGCGTCCGCAAACTTCGTCGCGCAGATCGACGGCAGCGGCATGCAGGCCGGACGCGCGTATCAGGTCGTCTTCTCCGTGGTCGACGCCGCGACGGGCGGTGTCACCTACACGTACCCGGCCTATCGCGTGTCGAAGGTCGCCGGCAGCGCGCGGGCGTCGATGAACATCTCGGTCGACGCCAAGAATCGCCTCCTCGTCCGGGGCACGCCGCGCTTCGTGCTCGGCGTGTACGACTCCGGCATGGGCTACGGCAGCGACGACGTCTTCTGGGAAAACCTGCTGTGGTCCGACTCCGGAGAGCGCCACATGAACGGCCTCCGGATCAACTTCTACCTGAACTACTGGTACGGCGCCGCCCCGGCTCCCCAGATGGACTCGCTGATGGCGAACCTCCAGAAGCACGGGGTCATGTATCTCCAGACCGGGAACTGCTTCGACAAGTTTCCGGCCGACAACGCGTTCCTGATCAACAGCTCGGACGCCTACCTTCAAGATATCGGCGCGCAGCGTGGCAGCGCCGGCTATTACACGATCGACGAGTGCCGGGCGGATCTCCGGAACGGCGGCTTCGCGCAGTACGACCGGCTGCGTCGTCTCGATCCCGACAGCATGACGTTCGCCGCGCTGCTGCCTCAGCCCGATGCCGGCCTGTGGCGTGACTCGGCCGACGTGCTCAGCACCGATCCCTACCCGATGTTCGGCGCCGAGCCCGCCGGCGGCTATCGCATGAGCGCGGTCGCCGACGGCGCCCGGATCGCCCGCGACGCCGTGAAGGATTCGCGGCCGTGGATGACGGTGCTCCAGTTCTTCCAGTTCACCTCGCAGGGACGGTGGCCGACGCGCGCCGAGATGCGCAACCACGCCTTCATGGCGATCGTCGAGGGCGCGCACGGTCTCTGGTGGTGGAGCCTCGGCGACAACGCGCTGGCTCCGATCTGCGCGGGCTGGTGTGCGGCGAAGCAGGGCCACATGGACGATCTCAAGGCCGTCGTGAGCGAGATCGCCGACCTGGAGCCGGTGCTGCTCGCCGACGACGCGTCCGGAGCGATGACGGCGAACTCCAACACGACCAACATCAAGACGAAGGTCAAGGTGGTGGGCGGCAAGGGGTACCTGTTCGCCTACAACTACTCCGGGACCGCGACCAGCGCGACGTTCGCCTGGAACACGGCGCCCGGCAGCATCACGGTCAACAACGAGGGCCGGACCGTGGCGGCCAGCGGCAATGCGTTCACGGATTCGTTCGCGCCGTACCAGGCTCACGTCTACGTGATCGCGAACGGTGGTGTCTCCGGGACGCCGGACCCAACCCCGACGCCAACGCCAACTCCAACTCCTACACCGACTCCCACGCCCACTCCGACTCCGACGCCAACTCCTACGCCGACGCCTGGGCCGACGGGCGGGTTGACGGTGGCGATCACGCAGCCGACCTCCGGCGCCACGCTCAGCGGCACGTCGTGGGCGGTCGTGTGGGTGCAGGGCAGCACCGGCGTCAACAACATCTTCACGATCGGCGTCGACGGCCAGACGATCGGCACGCAGACGGGTAACAACGGCCCGGTCTCGATCCCGATCGACACGACGAAGCTTGCGAACGGGTCTCACACGCTGAGCGTCGGCGTGAAGGACTCGACCGGCAGTACGGGTAACGGCAGCGTGACGGTGAAGACGTCGAACGCGAATCCGACGCCGGCGCCTGTCCCGACGCCCACTCCTACGCCGACTCCGACGCCTACGCCCACACCGACACCCACGCCGACGCCGGCACCGAACGGTGGGCTGACGGTGGCCATCACTCAGCCGGGATCCGCGGCCACGCTCAGTGGCACCTCGTGGGCGGTGGTGTGGGTGAGCGGCTCCAATGGCAGCAACACGTTCACGGTGACGATGGACGGAACATCGCTCGGCACGCAGACCGGCGGTAACGGCCCCGTGTCGATCCCGATGGACACGACGAAGGTGGCCAACGGCACGCACACGCTGTCGATCGGCGTGCGGGACTCGAGCGGCAAAACCGGTACGGGCACCGTGAGCGTGAAGACGTCGAACGCCGCTCCGGCGCCGACACCGACGCCCACGCCCGTCCCGACACCGACGCCCACTCCTACGCCGACGCCGACCCCGGTGCCGACGGGCGGGTTGACGGTGGCACTCACGCAGCCGACTTCGGGCGCCACGCTCAGCGGCATCTCGTGGGCCGTGGTGTGGGTGGCTGGCTCCAATGGCAGCAACACGTTCACGGTGACCATGGACGGAACATCGCTCGGCACGCAGACCGGCGGTAACGGCCCCGTGTCGATCCCGATGGACACGACGAAGGTGGCCAACGGCACGCACACGCTGTCGATCGCTGTGCGGGACTCGAGCGGCAAGACGGGTACGGGCTCGGCGAGCGTGACGACGTCGAACGTCAACGTGACGCCGGCGCCAATCCCCGTGCCGACGCCCACGCCAACACCCACTCCCACTCCGGCGCCGACGGGCTCGCTCCAGGTTGCGATCACGCAGCCGACGACGGGCGCGACGGTGAGCGGTACGGCCTGGGTGGTCATGTGGGTGAACGGCGCCAGCAGCAACGTCAACACCTACACGCTGTCGGTGGACGGCCGACAGGTCGCCACTCAGGTCTCTGGCTCCGGGCCGGTCTCGGTGCCGTGGACGACCACCGGCATCACGAACGGCACCCACATCGTCACTGCGACGGTGCGGGACGCCGCCGGCAAGAGCGGCACGACGAGCGTCAACGTGACGGTGAGGAACTGACGATGGCGCTCGACCTCACGCTTCACGACGTGGTTCCCGACGGTGACGAGCCCGGGCTGTTCACGGTGCACGTGAGCGTCGGCGGTGGGTGCGGCCCGTTCCGGCTCTACGTCTACCTGGACGGCGAGCTGGTGGGGGCCTGGCACGAGGCGAGTGATCGATACGAGTTCCGGGCTCCCGAGCAGAGGGGGCCCCGGAGCGTGGTCACCGTCCGTGCGATCGACAGCACCGGACGATGGGGCGGCACCAGCCGTGTGATCCGCACGGCGTCCGTACCCACCGCCGTCGCGGTGGCGGCCAGCACGTAGCGTTCACTGTCTCGACCCAAAAGCCCCGCGGTCGTCCGGCTCTCGGGCGGCCGCGGGGCCTCTGCAGAAGATTTCCCATCCCGGATGATTGTCGCGGCCCTGATGGGGCGTGACTTGCAGACTTCGTGCTCGATGCGCCGGGAATCCACCACTTAGCCCGCTCGGCCATCGGTACGTCTCTTGCGACGTGACGAAGGCATGTGGCTGCTTCTCCTCATGATCTGCGTCATGCCCTTCGAGCAGAGCCCCTACCTCATGATCGCCGACTCGTTCCTGGGGATCTTTCAGGACTTCACGGTGATCAAGGCGCTCGGTCTCGTCGGGTGCGGGTGGGCGCTCCTGCGGCTGGCCTCGGGCAACACCGACGAGGAGGGCATCCTGACGTCGCTCCAGGCGAAGCTCTTCGTCTCCTTCTTCGCCGGCGTGATCGTCTCGAGCCTGCTGAGCGGCAGCGGCTTCCTCATCGTGTCCAAATATCTCGCGTTCCTTTTCTTCCTGCCGTTCGTCCTAGTTTCGGTGAAGACGCAGGACGACCTGCGCAGGGTCCTCTACGCCATGGCCGGGACGCTGATCCTCATCTTCCCGTACGCGTATCGACAGTCCCTTCGGTTCGGCGACCGGCTCGGCGTGGGGCTGTCGGAGACGAACTACTTCGCGGCCAACCTCGTGCTGGTGCTGCCTCTGGCCTTCGCGATCGCGCTGCAGCAGCGGACGCCGGGCGGCCGGCGCATGTGGCTACTCGGGTCGGGGGTTCTCCTCCTCGAGATCTTCCTGACGTCGTCGCGCGGCGGATTTCTCGGGCTGCTGGCGGCCGGGATGGTGTTCGTCACGCGCCGGCGCGGCTTCGGCGCGGCCTTCACGCTCGCGGCGGCGATGATCGCGGCCATCGTGGTGCTCCCCACCGATCTCGGCCAGCGCGCGCTGGCGACGATCGGCGGGGCCGAGCCGCCGCCCGGCCTCGAGCAGTCGAACATGGCCCACACCGCGCTGTTCTGGGCGGGCTTCCGGATGATCGCGGCTGCGCCGCTGTGGGGTGTCGGCCCGTTCAACTTCAAGTCGCTGAGCGGCTATTACTCCGGCCTCGACATCAGCTTCATGGCCCACAACACGTACCTCGAGGTGGCCGCTGAGCTCGGCATTCCCGTCTTCGTGATCTTCGTGTCGCTGCTGCTCGTCGCGCTGGGTGCGTTCGGCCGCGCCTCACGGCTTCACGGTTCACCCGAGGCCGAGGAGCTGGCCGGGTGGGGAGAGGGGCTGCGCGCCGGCTTCGTGGGCTTCGCGGTGGCCGGCACCTTCATCAGCGCGGAATACGAGAAGTACTTCTGGGTGGTGATCTTCCTCTCGATCGTCGTCGATCGCCTGATTCGCCGCCGCGAAGCCGTTGCTGCGGCCGCGGCGGACGTCCCCGCGACGGAGCCCACGGCGGCGCTCGCACCGACGCGATGACGCCCGACGCCGGCCGTCGCGGCCGCCTCGTCGGCTTCGACTGGCTCCGCGGCATCGCGCTGTTCCTCGTCGTGCTCCGTCACGTCCTCGAGGTGACGAACCTCCCCGTGACCCGGGACGTCCTCGTGCTCGACCAGGGCCAGCTCGGCGTCGCGCTCTTCTGCGCCATGGCCGGATTCTTCGCGCTCGGCGGCAGCCAGCCGGTGGGCCGCTGGGCGCTCGACCGTGCGCGCCGGCTGTTCCCGGCGTACTGGATCGTCACCGCGGCGCTCTTCGCCGCGAACGCCGTCACGAGCTACAAGCCGGCATCGCTGTCGCTGTTCGTCTCGCAGATGCTCGGCCTCGGTTACTTCACTCACGGCGGCGAGCACCTCATCAACGTGCCGAGCTGGTTCCTGTCGCTGATCCTGACGTGCTACGCCATCGCCGCCGTCGTTCGTGGGCTTCCACGCCGCCGCACCGTGCTGGCGGCGCTGCTCGTCGTCAGCGTCGCCCTCGTGGTGCTGCGGGTGCAGACGGACTTCACCCGCCAGATTCTCGCCTTCGTGGGCGGCATGAGCCTGCGAACGTTCGCGGTGCCGGCGCTGTCGGGCCGGTTGCGTGCCGGGCTCGTCGTCCTGCTGGCTGGCGTGCCGTGGCTCGAGCCGGACTTCGGGTACGCCGCGTGGGCGTTGGCGGCCATGATCATCGCCGAGGCCGCCGCGTGGCCCGATGGAGCCATCGTGCGCTTCATCGCCGATTACTCCTACGAGATGTTCCTGGTCCACGGCCCGATCGTGGTCCTCTTCGTCCGCATGATCCATCTGCCGCTGCCCTGGGCCCTCGGGCTCGCGCTCATCGCCACCGTGGTGACCGCGATCGCTCTGCACCGCGGCGTGCTCTGGATGGAATCGCTCGCCGCGCGGGGGCAGCGCTCGCCCAGCCCCGTTCTGATCGCTCCTCCCCGCTAGGACGGCCCGCTCGAAGCCGCGAACGGGTGTCAGTCGATCTTCAGCCGGCCAGCGCGACCGCCTCGATCGCGACCTGAACTCCTGGGATGTCGGCGCCGAACCGTGCCATGGCGCGGGCCGGTTTCGGGCCGGGAAAGAATTCGGCGTACGCCTCGTTCATTTCCCGGTAGAGCTCGGGTCGCGCGAGCAGCACCGTCACCTTGACGACGCGATCCAGCGAGCTGCCGGCCGCCTCCAGGATTGCCTGGACGTTGCGCAGACACTGACGCGTCTGCTCCTGCATCGTCGCGCCGACGACCTCGGTCGGCCCGCCGCCCGGACGCACCGGGATCTGACCCGAGACGAACACGAACCCGTTCGCGACGACGGCGTGCGAGTAGGGCGAGTGCGGCGGCGGGTAGCCGGGGATCTGCTGGACGTGGCGAATGGTGCTCATCGACGTCGTGTCCTCCCGCGAATGTCGGGATCTTACTTTAGAAGT